>JAOABT010000102.1 GCA_026418215.1 Clostridia bacterium
CCCCTCAAGCTACACCGGAAAAGCCTATGCTCAGATCATGCAGAAAAACCTTGTTGCAGATTTGGGTACAAACAATTTAGACATTAAGGCAAGAGGAGATTTAGCTGTTCTCAAAAAGACGAAAATGCCTGCCGTCCTTGCCGAAGTTGCCTGCATGACCGACCCCGGAGATTTGGCTAATCTCAATACCGATGAATTTATACAAAAAGCCGCAGCTTCCCTGGCTAAGACGATTGTACAGATACTTAATCTACAATAAGCAAAATCTTTTGATTTGAGAGACACCTTTCCGCAGGAATGCCTAGGAAGGCTGTAGTTTGAGCCACACAAAGCTAATGGGCTTAAGTATAAATCAGAGGTGTCAAATATTAGGTATAATCGATTGGCAATACAAAAAACGGAGGGGCATAAATGCCCCTCTGTTTATTTAAGCCTGGACCTCAAACCATTCCTACTTCTCGCAGCAAAGCTCATAGTAATGATCGAACAAGAGTTGAGCTTCATTTGGCAAAGGCTTGGTACTTTGGGCTGCATCAAGGTTTATCGTCTAAATAATCTATGAGGCTGTGCTCCGAGGTACGCTGCCTCGCTTCAAGGAAAGGTTGAACCAGGTCTGTAGTAAAGTATATTTTTCTTTTCTGGATAACATGCAAAACATATGATAACATAATGATTATTCCAGAATTTCTTAACGACAGCATAGGATCGTATACGATGCAGGAGGGTCTAAAGGTGTTGCTTTTTAAGAAATTTTGACTGACTTTAGAACGAGAAAGATTTATAGGGATAAAACCTGTTAAGAGACCTATAGAAAGAACAGAATAAAGATACATTAATATTAACAACGTTGGATGAGGTTTTCTGCATGGACAAGGTTCGAGTAGATGGAAGAAAATTCAATGAACTGAGAAAGGTAAAAATCACACGGGACTACACCAAATATGCCGAGGGCTCAGTACTGGTCGAGTTTGGCGATACCAAGCTGATTTGTACGGCAAGCGTAGAGGAAAAGGTCCCCCCGTTCAAAAAAGGCATGGGAGAGGGCTGGGTAACGGCGGAATATGACATGCTGCCAAGAGCTACGCTTACCCGCAACAACAGAGACAGAAACACGCTCAAAATCAATGGGCGGGCCAATGAAATTCAAAGGCTTATCGGCAGGGCCCTAAGATCGGTTATGGATTTGAAGGCTTTGGGCGAAAGAACCATCACCATTGATTGTGATGTTATTCAGGCCGATGGCGGAACGCGCACAGCAGCCATTACCGGCGGGTTTGTTGCCCTCATGGACGCCTGTGGTCATCTGGTAAAAAACAAGCTCATCAGTGAAATACCTATAAAGGATTTTGTTGCGGCTATCAGCGTGGGCTTCGTAAACGGTCAGGAGCTTTTAGACCTTTGCTATGCGGAGGATTCAAAGGCTACCGTGGACATGAATGTGGTCATGACGGCCTCGGGCCAGCTCATAGAGGTTCAGGCCACCGGCGAGGAAAGTCCCTTTGAACGAAAGGTACTGGATCATTTGCTTGATCTTGCTCAGTCCGGTATTGAAAGCCTTATCGATATTCAGAGAAATGTACTCTTGTCTAAGGAGAAATAGTGTGACAAGGCTCATTATAGCGACAAAAAACAAAGGCAAGGTTAAGGAAATCAAGGAGCTGCTGCAAGGCTGCGACTATGAGGTGCTTTCACTAGCCGAGGTCGGCATTGATGCTGATGTTGAAGAGGATGGGCAGACCTTTGAGGAAAACTCCCTCAAAAAGGCTGCCAGCATTCAGACGTTAACAGGCGGATGGGTGATAGCCGATGACAGCGGCATCGAGATAGATTTTTTGAATGGTGCGCCCGGTATTTATTCGGCACGATTTTTGGGAGAAGCAACCGATATTCAACGCTATGAGGGCATATTAACGCTCTTAAGCGGCATTCCCGACGAGTATAGAACGGCCCGGTTTGTGTGTGCGGCCTCTGTTTGCACAGATGAAGCTCATTACACTTTCCTTGGCAAGGTTGAGGGTCGTATTGCTTGGGAACCCTCCGGTAGCAACGGCTTTGGCTATGACCCTGTTTTCTATGTGCCCGAGCACCGGCAAACGGTTGCGCAAATGGATGCCGAGCTTAAAAATAGAATCAGCCATCGCGGTGTCGCCTTTAAGCTTTTAGCCCAAAAACTTAAGGAATTAAGCAGGGGATAGAGGAAATGAAGCTTTTCCTGATCATGAGTGATACACACGGTGAGCTCAAGGAGGCAAAACGCATCGTAGACCAGTGTTCATTCGCTGATGCCGTCATCCACTTGGGGGATTACGTCAGAGATGTAAAAAGTCTTGAAAGGCAATATCCTGAAAAGGAGTTTATCTGGGTGCAAGGGAACTGTGATTATGGTTTCAATGAGCCGCTTGATAAGCTGATTGACGTTGAGGGAAAGCGTGTCTTTCTAACCCATGGTCACCGTTATGATGTGAAAAGCGGTCTTGGGCGTTTGGAGAGCCGAGCTTTACAGGAGAAGGCCGACGTCATCCTGTTTGGTCATACTCATATACCCTTCCTAAAGAAAGGACCGGGCTTGTGTATGCTGAATCCGGGAAGTCTGGGCCAACCGCGGGGCTTTTCGGGATCGACATTCGCTCTGCTTGAGATAGGAAACGGCTTGGTTGAAGCAAGAATTCTTGATGCTTGAAAGAAGGTACGCTCTCGAAAGATGATTTATTTTGATAACAGTGCCACCACCAAACCCTATAAGGAAGTCGTTGAGCTTGTGTCAAGGCTTATGCTCGAGGAATTCGGAAATTCTTCCTCGCTTCATGTGCTTGGCATACGAGCTGAGCGTATCTTAGAAAACAGCAGGAAATCGCTTGCTGAGAGCATCAAGGCGCAGCCTGATGAAATTGTGTTTACCTCAGGCGGTACAGAATCGGTCAATATGGCCATTAAAGGCGGCTGTGAAGCCATGAAGCGAACGGGAAAGCATATCCTAACCTCCCCCGTAGAGCACGATGCTGCGCTGGAATCACTGAAGCTCTTGCAAGGTATGGGGTTTGAACTTGAAATCATAAGCGTGGATGAGTTTGGTCGTATTGACCTTGAGGACCTTGAAAGAAAGCTTCGGAAGGATACCATATTCGTCAATATCATGGCGGTTAATAATGAGCTTGGTACGATAGAACCTGTGACAGAAGCTGCTCAGATTATTAAACAGACCAATCCTGCGGCTCTTTTTCATGTTGATGCTGTGCAAGCCTATGGTAAGCTTTCTATTAATGTGAAAAGCCTTAAAGCAGACCTTATCTCGTTCAGCAGCCACAAGGTTCATGGGCCAAAAGGGGTAGGCATGCTCTATGTCAGGCAGGGAACAAGGCTTCATCCCATCCTCTCAGGTGGCGGGCATGAGCGCAAGCTCCGTTCTGGCACAGTGAATGTTCCTGGAATTGCCGGGTTTAGCCTTGCTGTCTCTCTTAAGATGCAAAGGATGGCCGAGGACCAGGCCCGCTGCCAAAAGGTAAGGGAAAGGCTTCTTTCTGAGCTGGATTCCCGGCTGGGTCTTAGGCTTAGGGTCAACTCACCCGAGGACGGAATCGCAAATATCCTGAATATTTCTTTAGAGGGTGTAAAAGCAGAGGTTCTGCTTCATCTGCTTGAAATGAAGGAGATCTATATTTCAAGCGGTTCTGCCTGCCACTCCAAACGCGATACCACGAGCCATGTGCTTAAGGCTGTAGGAATACCGCCGGTGTGGGCCGAAGGTGCACTTCGCTTCAGCTTCTGCGGTGACAACACAGAGGAAGAGGCAGAAAGCTGCGCTATGGCTTTAGAGGAAGCTTACAACACATTGAAAAGATAAGAATTCACTGACTAAATAAATGGCATAAGAAACAAATATGCCAATTTGAAAGGGTTCTGATCACCATGGAAAACATCATCCTGATTCGTTATGAAGAAATATTCCTGAAGGGCTTAAACAGAAATCTCTTCGAGAACAGGCTTGTTAAGAATATCAAGCGCCAGCTGGACGGCATAGGTGTTATAAAGGTCACTCGTTCCCAAAGCCGCATTTATATTGAATCCCATGATCCTGGCTTCGATTATGAAGAGGCAAAGGAAAGGCTTAAACGCGTATTCGGAGTAGCTTCCATCAGTCCTGTTGTGAAGGTGCCTGTTAGCTACGAAGCCATCAAGGATGCTGCAGTTGCGATAGTAGGCGACTTAATCAAACGTAAGGGCTATAGAACCTTCAAGGTAGAGGCAAAAAGAGGAGATAAAAGCTTTCCCATGAATAGCCCCCAAATCTGTGCTGATCTCGGCGGTGTTCTATTGGACCGCTTTACAGAGCTGAGGGTGAATGTTCATCAGCCAGATTTTATTCTTTATGTCGAGGTCCGTGATTATTCTTATCTTTACTCAGAGATTATTCCCATGGCAAAAGGCCTTCCGACAGGAACAGGCGGCAAAGCCACGCTGCTTCTGTCAGGAGGAATAGACAGCCCGGTCGCAGGCTGGATGATTGCAAAACGCGGTGTCGAGCTGGAGGCTGTTTATTTTCATAGCTACCCCTATACCAGCGAACGTGCACGGGACAAGGTCGTGAAGCTGGCAGAAATCCTATCCAAGTGGTGTATGGGCATCAAGCTTCATATTGTTCCGTTTACAGAGATACAGCTTGAAATCAACAGTAAATGTCCGCAGGATTACCTCACCATTATTATGAGGCGCTACATGATGAAGATTGCGCAGCGCATTGCTGAAAAGGGCGGCTCATTAGGTTTAATAACCGGCGAGGCTATCGGCCAGGTTGCAAGCCAGACCATGGAAAGCATGCTCGTCACCAATCATGCCGTTACCATGCCCGTATACCGTCCTTGCGTCGGTATGGATAAAAACGAAGTCATTGAGATTGCCCGTAGAATTGAAACCTTTGAGACCTCTATTTTGCCTTATGAGGATTGCTGCACGGTCTTTGTTGCCAAACACCCTGTTACAAGGCCATTCTTGGACAAAACTCTGGAATATGAGAAAGTGCTCGATGAAGAGCGCTTAATTACAGAAGCTGTCAATCAAACAGAAGTCGTTGAATTATTATGATATAATGATTTTAGTCTGCTTTGGGTGGTAAATTTGTTTGTTGTAGACATATCAGAATAGGGGATGCATCAGAATGTCCGAGGTTAGTTCCGTATATGAATCCCAAGCAACGTGTCCTGTCTGTGAGGCGAAAATCAAGCTGACGAAGATAAGAACCAAGGCGGTTCGCCTTCTCAAGCAGGATACCGATTTTTGCCCTTACTATGAAGGAGAAAATCCCATTTATTATGAAGCCGCTATCTGTCCGGAATGCGGCTATGGTTCTCATGTTACGTCCTTTGAAAATATAAAC
>JAOABT010000193.1 GCA_026418215.1 Clostridia bacterium
CTATATCACCTGTCCCTTTTTCTTATAATCCGCATCTATACCTGATCCTAGGGCAATACCCAAGCATAATCCAATAGACATGCCGATTGCAATATTCTGAAACGCTGAACCTAAAGCCGTACCGATAGCAAGGCCAAGACACATATAGGTACTCATATAAGTGCCTTCAGCGATGAGTTTATGCTCTTTTTGCAAATGTGCAACGACATTCCGCACCGTAGCGTGATAGCTGGCCAGAACCTGTTTGTTTTGTAGGTTTGTAAAGCCCTGGGTTTCTTCCTGATGCCTTAGGAGCTTCTCTCCATATTCCCGACACACTTGGCAATCATCATAAAACTCGACAAGTCTCCTGCATACACGCTCAAGGTATTTGACATCATATTTCTTTGCCGTATTGGAATCGGTAAGCCCGCCCAACTTCTGAACTAATTCCTTCAGTCTTTCTTTTTGGCTCCTTATATCCTCCAATGAAATGCCCCTCCCTGTCCGCTTCCCAGAATCCTCATCCCAGGCTGTTATTCTAAAGCAAAAAATATGAAAAATTCAGTCAAATCACAATTTCAATGTCCTTAACATAAACCGCCGTTCCCATAATCTCAACTTTGTTGCCAGCTGACACAGCAACATGTACTCTGCCATCTCTACCAATCTCCTGGCCTTGTTCAATAACAAGATTAATGGATTCAGGCGTTTTTTCAATGTATCGGGCCCAATAAGCTCCCATTACCCCGGAAGCCGTTCCAGTGACTGGGTCCTCAACAGTGCCTGAAAACGGAGAAGAAAAATGCCTGGCATGCAGGTTGGCATTTGAATCGTATGTCTCCAAGCAAAATGGATGGACAGAGGCTCTCGGCTTCTCTTTAAGGATATACGGGAAAAGTAGATTTTGGGGCTTCATGCGTTTAAAGCAATCAAGCTTTTTTATGGGAACCAGCAATGTCCATGTTCCCGTACTTCCGTAGACTGTCGGAAGCTCCTTCTCTATATCGTCTTCTTCTATCCCCAGGGAATGGGCCAGCTCTTCCAGTGAATCACGAAAGGCCTCAAATTGAGGAGCTGCTTGTCTCATATGTACATGAATTCCGTCATGAAAGCCAAGCCTTATGGGGAACACTCCTGCTTTCGTCTCGATTGTCAGCTCAGCCTTGTCTCCTATAAGGTCTTTTGTTTTTAAGGCATATACTGCGGCCATTGTTGCGTGGCCACAAAGGTTCATTTCATGACCCGGTGTAAAAAATCTAATCTTAAAATCAGCCACATCTGATTTCTGCAAGAAAGCAGTTTCATTAAAGCCAACCTTTTCGGCTACCTCTCTCATTTTCTCATCCGAAAGACCTTCATCAGCCAAGACGACACCTGCCGGGTTTCCCTTGTTTGGGATCTTACTAAAGGCATCATAATGATAAACTTCTACTTTTTTCATGTTCCCTCTATTATAACAAACAAGAATGAGCCACTATACCTATTACCACAAAAAGCTTCGAAGGCATAAATGCATTTTATATCTGAATTATCGCACAGGCAAGACCGAATTTCCATCCAGTACCTGAAGCCCCTGTTTCGTGGCTGGAAGGCCGCTGTATGAGCTGATGTGCGATAGAAAAAAAGTGGGTTTGAAACCCACTTTCAGCTTGATGCGCTTGAATAGCGCTTAAGGCTTTTTCTAAAAAACAAGGATGCCAGCAGCACCATTACAGCAGCTAAAACAATCCCTCCGAGCAGTTCTCCCATTCCGAGCTTTCCCATTATCGCTTGAGCCGGCACCGAGACCATGAACCCTACGGGAATCACCCAAGTGAGCACAAGCTTCAGAAAACCGGGATAAACACCTACGGGGAATCGCCCCATCTGCATGATGCTTTCGTATATCCATAGAAGAGGTGTACCCAGATACCAGAAGGCCGCCGAGCCCAGGAAAAGCAGAATAGCATAGACAATACTTAGTGACACTAGCATGGAGAGCATGAAAAGCAGTATATCCAAGACCGTAACGGTCTGTCCCAGCGCGATAAAGGCATAAGCCAAAATTCCCAAGCCAAGCAAAAGATCGAAAAGCGACCAGAGCGACCATTTGCGAATGCTCACATAGGCCTGAGTCGGAACCGGCTTTAAGAGGGTAAAGTCAAAGCTGCCGGTCCAAAGCTCGCCGCCAAGCCCCGCAAGGGCATTCATGCTGGGTCCGAAGGCCAGATCCTTCAGAGCCTGAACCACAAGGTAAACACCAAAAAGGGCAAGGGTCTCTGTCAGCGTCCAGCCATTCAATTCCTGTCTGTTGCAAAAAAGAATAAGCACACCTCCAAGACCGCCTAAAAGCCCAAGAAGCGTATTGAGGAGATTTATAAAGAAATTGGCTCTAAAAGCCATTTCCTGCTGTATCGACTTTCTTATCAGCGTTCTTATAACCTTAGAGAAGCTCATACCATCAACCTCCCACCGCAGAATAGCGCTTGACACCTGTTTTCCAGATCAGCCTGCAGGATACAACGGCTAAGACCACCCAGCAAAGCTGGGTGATGATCCCATACAGCGTTTCACTACCCGATAGCTTGCCCATTAGGAGCTCTACCGGAAACCCCAGCATGTAGCGGTAAGGAAGAAAACGCGCAATGGTTCCTAAAACACCCGGTATTAAAGCAATCGGCGCTGCCTGACCCGCCAGAAGAAAAACCAGCGTGTCATGGACAGACAGAAGCGAATCGATCTTCTGCGTCCAGAAAGCTAGTAGAGCAATAGCATACGCAACTGTAAAGCGTAAAATCTGCGCCAGGACCAGAGAAAACACAAAAAGGAGGACGTTAAGCGTGCTGATCCCCGCCGAAAAACCCAGAAATAGTGCCAACACCGCTGCAACCACAAGCACGAACGGTAAGCAAACCACCTTTAGCGCGATATCTGACGCAATGGCTTCAAATACAGGCGGCATGGGCCTTAAGAGTGAGACAGAAAAGTGACCACCCTGAATGCTTTCTCCGATAACCCAATGGGAGGAGGGATAGGTCAGCTGGTTGACAAGAATTAAAACCAGATAGTAAAGAACAAAGTCTTTCCTTGCAAAGCCCCCTATTTCCCCGTTTCCCGCAGCAACGGACCAGACGAAAAGATAGATCAGGGGCCCCATGAGCCAGCCGAAGGACAGTGTCCAGAAGAAAGCACGCGATGCCATATAGCTTAACAGTGATTTTTTGATAAGCGAAACCCCGCCTTTTATAGACATCAAGCCCCCACCCCCTCACGGTAAACCTTGTCTATGACGGCCTCAAGAGGCGGATCTTCAATGGTAAGGTCTTTTAAAGGGAGCTTCTCCATGAGATACTGGGTAGCACTCAACAGCTCGTCTTTTCTTATTCTTAGCGTAACACCCTCTTCCCCGTTCTCAATAATTTCTGCTATTTTTGAAAGCCCCTGGTGCTCCTTTTCAAAGGCCTTATCATCAGAGAAAGCACATTTAAGGAGCTTGTAGGGTGCAATCCGTTCAGCCAGCTTATCCAGCGGACCGTCAAACAGCAGGCTGCCTTCATGGATTAAAATGACACGCTGGCAAAGAGATGAGATATCCGACATGTAATGGCTGGTAATCATAATAGTGGTGCCATGCCGTTTATTGTATTCCTTGATAAAGGACCGAAGCTTGAGCTGCATGGTCACATCCAGACCCAGAGTAGGCTCGTCAAGAAAGAGAATGTCTGGCTGATGCAGGAGTGCCGCCGCAAATTCACATTTGGCCCGCTCTCCGAGCGACAGATTGCGTGCCATCTTTTTTAGAAGCTCTTCTATTTCAAGGACCTCGGTGAGCTCCTTAAGACGGCTCTTAAAGTCGTTATCGCCAACCTGATAAATATCCCGCAGGATTTCAAAGGAATCCTGCACGGTGTTGTCCCACGTGAGCTGGTTCTTGTTGCCCATCAGCATGCTGATGCGCTTTAGGTATGCCGGCCTTCTGAGCCACGGCGTAAAGCCCAATACCGATACACTTCCCGAGGTTGCTTCCATCAGACCGGACAGCATCTTGAGCGTCGTCGTTTTCCCGGCACCATTTGGGCCGATAAAGCCTACCATTTCGCCTGGCTCAATGTGAAAGCTGATGCCGCTGACTGCTTTTACCTCCTGGTATTCGGGCTTGATTAGGCTTTTAACGGCCGAAGCTAGGCCCGAATTTCTTACAGGGATGCGATAGATTTTTTCGAGGTTTTCAACCCGGATAGCCATTTCTTTCATGGTTTCCCCTCCTCATTTTTCGTAAAAAAATTATACACCGAGCCTTGAGGCCTGGTGTACAATTGGAGGGTTTTATTTTTTATGCGTACTTCTTAACCATCTGTTCAAGGTGGTTCACGGCTTCCCGGGCGCATTTTTCCGAATCCATCAAGGTTGAAAGCCAGTTGTCCGAAAAGCAGGGCATTCGGCAATCATCCTCACGCATGGGTGTATCTAACACTGTTTTGAGGTCCTCACGGCGGCCGCTGTCCAGGTGCGTCATCACCCGAAGGATGGCCATATTGGCGAATCGCGCCTTTCTAAGCATGCGAATGACTCTGAGGCGATTCATTTCATGTGCGCCATAGACACGATAGCCGTTATCCGGCCTTCGCGGTATACTGATAAGGTTGTTCCTCTCCCAGTCATAGAGCTGTCTCTTATACACATCT
>JAOABT010000356.1 GCA_026418215.1 Clostridia bacterium
TTTCACAGTTCCCCCGGGAATCTTCAGTATGGTTGCCATATCCTGAACATCAAGCTCTTGATAATAATAAAGCAGTATGATTTCCCGGTATTTGTCCGGAAGCTTCATAATGGATTCAATCAATTCCTTCTTCTCGCTGCGCTTCTCGATGATTTCCTCTGTATCACTATCGGAAGCATAGGAAAAGAATTCTTCTGTAACCACGACCTTCTTTTTCCAGGAGCTTCTCATATAGTCCCGGCAAATATTAACGGCAATACCCGTCAGCCAGGTTTTCTCGCTGCATTCTTTACGGTAGCTCGAAAAAGAGCGGCAAACCCTAAGGAAAGTCTCCTGATAAACATCCTCTGCCAATTCCTTTGATTTTAGGATGACAAAGGCTGTCCTCAATATATCATTGCCATATTTCTCAATAAGTCGCGTTACTTCCTGTGTCATCTCCGAAGGAGCCAATGATATGCCTCCCTCCTTCACTAAATTTGACGTAGGTCCAGCGGAAAGGTTCAATTCTTATACTATAAAATTATATCTGATTCTCCTATAGGACGCTACAGATAAAAAACATCTGTCAAGGCATGGAAGTTTCATGTATAATATCAATAATCCATGAGGTTGAGGTGGGCATATGAATTCTGATGTTCAAAAGGCTGCAGCACTCTATTGTGAAAATTATCTCCGCTTGAAGAAACCATTATATTGGAAGACTTCGACGCTATACGTCAAGCTCTGCGCTTTGGCCTACGCCTTTGAAGGTAGCCACGCAGACCCTGATGCACTGCTGCAGGCTATTTCGTACATTAAGGAAAATACAGGAGCTTTTTCTTATCTGCGTTCCTCAAGAGTCTATTCAGCCGCGTACCTGACGGCAACAAGAAAGAGCATTGACACTGAGTTTTCTCGGTTGAGCCATTGCTATGACGTCATGAAAAGAGCCGGCTTCGGCTCCTCAAACTATCTGCCTATAGCTGCCTATGCGCTTTATTCTACAACGTCAGTCGGATTAGAGCTTAGTAAGGCTGAAACCGCCAAGCTCGTCTATGAAGCGATGAAAAAGCAGCATCCTTTCCTGACGACCTCTGACGATTATGCCTCAGCCGTTATTTTAGCGTCATCGGACAGAGCTATCGCAGAGCTTTTGACAGACGCCGAAAGTACCTATCAGCTCTTGAAATCAGGCGGATTCTACACAAGCAACGGCCTACAGTTTCTGTCCCAGATTCTTGTGTTCGATACCTCCTCGCCTGAAGAAAAGGCTCAACGCTGTCTGGACATTGCACAGCGGCTCAAAGAATATAAAAACAAAATTTCCTCCATGTATTATGGCACTATCGGGTTTCTGGCTCTTTGCGGAAATGGCTGGGAAGAAGCCATAGAAGAGGTTTTGGATGTCATTGAATATTTAAAGGAACAAAAGTGCCACGGCCTCGGTGAACGTGAATTCAATCTGATGATTGCCTCTGCCTTCGTATGCAAATGCCGCCTGACTCAGAGTGGAAGCCCGTCAGCATTCTTGCGGGTGGGCATCGGGACTACAGTTGAGGCCATCCTTGCGGCACAAGCGGCAGCCTGCGCAGCGGCGGCCGGTGCAGCCGCCGCTGCCAGCGCCTCGACTTGATTACGGGATAGCAAGGATAAATGAAGGTCAGTTTTGACCATAATGTAAGGAAAGACTATAAAAAACGTTAGCTTACTTATAAGATTAACTATAAAGAATAAAAGAATGAAAGGTGGATGACCATGCAGCGCCAGGTCAGAACCCGGTATGCGCCCAGCCCCACAGGCTACGTTCATATCGGAAACTTAAGAACAGCACTCTATGAATACCTCATTGCCAGATCCCACGGGGGAAAATTCATTCTCCGAATCGAAGACACCGATCAGGAACGATTGGTGGAAGGTGCGGTTGAAGCTATTTATAGAACCTTGAAGCTCTGCGGCATGCAGCATGACGAAGGACCGGACATCGGCGGCCCCTATGCCCCCTATGTCCAGAGTGAAAGAAAAGGTACCTACAAGCCTTTTGCTGAAGAGCTTGTTCAAAAGGGTCATGCCTACTATTGCTTCTGCTCCAAGGAAAGACTGGATCAATTAAGGGCGGATGCCGACGCCAAGGGCGAAACCTTTATGTACGACCGCCATTGTCTGGGGCTTTCTAAAGAAGAAATTCAGAAAAAGCTCGATGCCGGCGAGCCCTACGTCATTCGCCAAAAGATGCCGCGCGAAGGCACTACAACCTTTGACGATACGGTTTATGGCTCCATAACAGTTGAAAACGCCATGCTGGAGGACCAGATACTGTTAAAGAGCGATGGCCTCCCGACCTATAACTTCGCTAATGTTATTGACGACCATCTCATGGGCATTACCCATGTTGTACGCGGAAGCGAGTATTTGTCCTCAACCCCGAAATACAACCTGCTGTATCAGGCCTTCGGTTGGGAAATTCCTACCTATATTCACCTGCCTTTGATCGTTAAGCCCGACGGCTCGAAAATTTCAAAGCGCAAAGGTGATGCAGGTTTTGCAGATCTCATCCAAATGGGTTACTTGGTTGAGGCCTTGCTGAACTATATTGCGCTTTTGGGCTGGTCACCGGACTCCAATCAGGAAATATTCTCTCTTACTGAGCTTGAGAAGGCCTTTGACATCAAGCGCATCAGTAAATCCCCCTCGGCCTTTGACATGGAAAAGCTTAAATGGTTCAATGCCGAATACATTCGCGCTAAAACTCCGGAGCAGTTCTACGAGCTCGCTCTTCCCTACCTTAAGGAGGCTGTGACCGCGCAGGGAATTGATCTTTTCAAGGTCAGCCGTCTGCTGCAGGACAGAACCGAGGTATTAACCGACATTCCATCCAAGGTTGGTTTTCTCAACGAGCTTTGTGACTATGATCTCAATATCTATGTTCACAAGAAGATGAAAACGACCTTTGAGAATTCACTGGATAGCCTAAAAGCAGCCGTTCCCGTCTTGGAGGCCCTTGAGAACTGGAATGAGCAGGAGCTCCACGAAAAGCTTCTGGCCTTGGTAGAAACCCTGGGCATCAAAAACGGCCAAATGCTCTGGCCTATTCGTACGGCCATCAGCGGCTGGGAGGTTACCCCCGGAGGAGCCATTGAGATTGCAGATATTCTGGGTAAGGCTGAGACCTTGAGACGAATCGGCGTCGGTATTGAAAGGCTTGAAAAGGTCGTTCAATCCGCATAATCAGCTTCTAAAAGGATAGCGGGTTTCTTTAGGCATCGACTTCCTATCCTTATTGAGCAAATACTTCGTATCCTATTTACAAGTCTATGAATGGTTAAAAAACGTCACGAGAAGCTATGCCACTCCATGGGTTAAACCCCTGTGGAGTGGCATATTTTGTTTCGAAACTTTTCCTTGTTTGCGCAAATTTTGCACATTATAATAAAATTACAGGTCAAAATTAAAGGGGGAATACGAAATTGAAAAAGGCTTTAAGTATTTTACTGGCCCTATTTCTGGTTATTCAATCGTTTGCATTCGTATCGGACACAAACATTGCTACAGCTGAAACAAATGCTCTCACCGACGGTACACCCAAAACCGTTAGAATTGTCTATTACCGCTTTGACCAGAATTACGAAGGATGGAACCTTTGGGTATGGCCAAGAGATGGTGAAGGCGCTGTCTACAATTTCACCAAGGATGTTACTCTTCAATCAAATGGTAAAACTGCCAAGGTCGCTGAAATCGATGTTTCAAAGTTCGGCACCCAGGAAGCCGGCGTCATTGTACGGTTGAATGATTGGGAAGCCAAGGATGTCGATTCAGACCGCTTTTTCCCTCTCAATAAGACAGATAAAGACGGTGTTTTGACGCTTTATCTTGTTCAGGGCATTGAACAGATTTCTTACTCCGAGGCTGAGGCTCCTCTTTCCCCAAAGATCGATAGAGCCGAATTCAGAGATTTATCCAACATTCAGATTGATCTGCAAGCTTCAGCACCTTCCGTTGGCGGTTTAGAAGGTATTAAGGTTATCGAAAATGGTGCAGACATGCCTGTCGATAAGGTGACAAGAAGTACTGATGGTGTTACCTATATCATCAAGCTTTCAAAGGATGCCAGCCCCGTAAATACCTACAAGGTAATGAAGGAAGGCTATGGCGAGGCTTCCGTGTCCTCAGCCAAGCTCTACGATGCAGCTTTCTTTAAACAGCAATTCGACTATACAGGAACCGATCTTGGTGCAACATACACCAAGGACGCCACGTCCTTCCGTTTATGGGCTCCTACTGCCGAAAAGGTCACCTTAAACCTTTATGCCAAGGGTGATGGCGGCACGGCAGAGAAGACCATCGACATGGCCAAGGACCAGAAGGGTACCTGGCTTACAAAGGTTGACGGAGACCTGAACGGGAAATATTATACCTACTCCGTAACTGTAAGCGGCAAAACCCAAGAAGCCTACGACCCCTACGCCAAGGCGGCTGGTGTTAATGGTGACCGTTCCATGGTCATAGATCTTTCCAAAACAAACCCGGACGGCTGGGACAAGGTAGGCTACAAGCAGCTTGAAAGTCCTGCCGATGCAGTCATCTATGAAATGCATATTCGTGATACAACCATTGACCCTTCTTCAGGTGTTAAGAACACCGGAAAGTATATTGGTTTTGCCGAGAAGGACACTAAAACTAAGGATGGAATCCTGACTGGTATCAACCACGCCAAGGAACTGGGGATTACCCATATCCACCTCCTTCCTGTGTATGATTTCAGCTCTGTGGACGAGTCCAAGCTTGATCAGCCTCAATTTAACTGGGGTTACGATCCTAAGAACTATAACGTTCCGGATGGTTCCTACTCGACCGATCCATATAACGGTGAGGTTCGCGTGAAGGAATTCAAGCAAATGGTCAAGGCCATCAAGGACGAAGGCATGGGCGTCATTATGGACGTGGTTTACAACCACACTGCCCAATCCTACGATTCCAACTTCAACAAGGTTGTACCCAATTACTTCTACCGCATTCTTCCTAATGGAAAGTACGCCAATGGTTCAGGCTGTCAGAATGATATTGCCTCCGAAAGAGACATGGTCAGAAAGTACATTGTTGA
>JAOABT010000261.1 GCA_026418215.1 Clostridia bacterium
GTTAAGTATTATAAAAAAGCTTTGTACCTCATGGGAGAGGATGAAAACGGCAAATCCAAAAAGAATGGCGATGAGCCAGTTTTCGAGGATTTGCGCCCCATGATTCGTTTCGGTTACGGGTTGAGTCTTTATGCCCTTAAAAAATTCGAGCTGGCCATAAATCAGTTCAATCTGGTTCAAAAGGAGGCCGGGGAGCTCTATGAGGCTGGTACCAACATTGCCCGCTGCTATATTGCCATCGGATTACTGGATGACGCCCAGAAGCATATCAAGGAAGCTCTTAAAATGCGTGAGGACAACAAGCTGCGCTATCTTCTTGCACGCTTGTGCTATGAGAAAAACGAGGAGATGGAATGCAAGTACCAGCTTGAAACCATTGTGGAGAGTGACCCGGAGTTTACCGAGGCTTGGGTTCTTCTAGGAAAGCTCTACCGCAAGGGCGGCGATTGGAAAAATGCTCAGGTGGCTTACAAGAAGCTCACACAGCTCACACCGGCCGATGCGGATTCCTATTACCGCTTAGGTGTTGCACAGCGTCAGGAGGGCAAGACAGAAGAAGCCCAGGCAAGCTTCAAGTTTGCCACAGAGCTCATGCCTGAGCACAGCAAAGCCTTTTACAGCCTGGCTTCCATCTACGACGGTGAGGGTAAAACCGACAAAGCCATTGAGGCTCTGAAAAAATCCCTCGAGGGGAATGAAAAGCTTGAAATGGCTTATAATTTACTAGCGGAGATCTATATTTCTTCGGATTGGGTGAAAGAAGCCATTACTGTTTATGAAGAGGCTATCCGTGAGCATCCCGATTCCTATCTGGTTCACTATAACCTGGGTGTTTCGCTGATGATGCTCAAACGCTATGAAGAGGCCGTTAGAATCTTTAAACGGGCCCAAAAGCTTACCAATGACGACCCTGCGCTTTATTACAACTGGGCGTCGGCTGTTATTGGTCTTAAGAATTACTCGGAGGCCGCAAGACTCTATAAGGAAGGGCTGAAGTTCAAGTCCGACGACGATGAGATTCTATTCGGCCTCGCCAGGGTTTCGGCGCTGTCAGGTGACGTGGAGGCCACCATAGGCTTCTTGACAAAGGCTTTTGAGATTAATCCCGATCTCCGAATTCGGGCGAAATCCTCCTATGATTTCTCGGCCCTTCGGACCCATCCGGAATTCATGGAAATTACAAGGCTCCCTGTGAGAGAGGAGAGAAAGCATGCCTGAAGGCTTTTTGCCGATAAATGCTAAAGATTTGAGAGAAAGAGGTTGGGACACCCCCGACTTTCTTTTTATTTGCGGAGATGCTTATGTGGACCATCCTTCCTTTGGACACGCTGTAATATCAAGGCTTTTGGAGGATGAGGGCTACAGGGTCGGGATGATCTGTCAGCCCGATTGGCGCACCGATAAGGATTTTAAGAAGCTTGGGAGGCCGAGGCTTGGGGTGTTAGTCACTTCGGGTGTGCTGGATTCCATGATCAACAACTATACGGCAGCTAAAAGACGCCGCCGCGAGGACGCCTATTCGCCCGGGGGAAAACCCGGAAGAAGGCCGGATCGGGCTTTAATCGTGTACTGCAATAAAATTCGAGAGGCCTTTGGCGACATTCCTATTATCATTGGGGGTCTGGAGGCCAGTTTAAGACGCTTCGCCCACTATGACTACTGGCAGGATGCCGTTCGCTCCTCGATTCTGATCGATACCAACGCCGATTTGCTGGTTTTCGGCAATGGCGAAAATGCCATCCTTGAAATAGCCAGGCTGCTCGATAAGGGTGTGCCGGTAAGAAGCCTTAAAAGCGTTCGTGGAACGGCTTTTGCCGGTTCTTATGAGGAGCTTCCGGCGAAGCTTCGTCAGGAGCTTGAACGTAAGCGCAAAGAGGATACCGCGAGGAGCTCAGGTGGATCAACAGCAGCCAAAGAGACAGCAGCACTGGAAAACGGAGAAATGGCTGACACTACAAACGTCAAAAAGCTCCGTGAAAAGGTCATTCTTTTACCCTCGAAGGAACAGGTTATTGCTAATAAAAAAGATTATGCCAAGGCCTTTATGGTGCAGTATCGAGAACAAAACGCCAGTTTTGGACATATTCTCGTTCAAGCTGACGGCACGCGTTACGTTGTTCAGAACCGCCCCGCAGACCCTATGACCGAGGCCGAGCTCGACAGGGTTTACAGCTTGCCCTATATGCGAAGATGGCATCCTGCCTACGATAAGGAAGGCGGCATTCCTGCTATTAATGAGGTGGAATTTTCGATCACGAGCCACCGCGGGTGCTACGGAGGCTGTTCCTTCTGCGCCATTGGCTTTCATCAGGGCAGAGTGATTCAGCCCCGAAGCAAAAAGTCCATTCTCGAGGAGGCCCGGATTCTCGTTGAACAGCCTCACTTTAAGGGATACATCCATGACGTGGGGGGACCTACGGCCAATTTCAGGAGGCCTGCCTGCAAAAAGCAGGGAGTGGAAGGCGCGTGCCAGGGCAAGGAATGCCTTTACCCGGCACCCTGCAAGAATCTTGAAACCAATCACGACGAATATGTCAATCTATTAAGAGAGATATCGGCTATACCAAAGGTCAAAAAGGTATTTGTGCGTTCCGGCGTGCGTTTTGACTATGCCATGCAGGATAAAAAGGGTAAATTTCTTGAGGAGCTTTGCAAGAACCATATCAGCGGTCAGCTGAAGGTTGCTCCCGAGCATGTCTCCAATAAGGTGCTCCGGTATATGGGAAAGCCCAGCCATGAGGTCTATGAAGGCTTTGTGAAGCGATATGAGCAAATAAACGAGAGGCTCGGTAAAAATCAATTTCTGGTGCCCTATTTTATCTCGGGGCATCCCGGAAGCACGCTGGACGATGCCATCGAGCTCGCGCTCTATATCAAGAGGCTGGGCTATACGCCTGAGCAGGTTCAGCAGTTTATTCCGGTTCCAGGTACGCTGTCCACCTGCATGTACTACACAGGCCTGGACCCCAGGGATATGAAGCCTCTTTACGTTGCGCGTACTGAGAAAGAGCAGGAGCTCCAGCGAGCGCTTCTGCAGTACAGCCTTCCAAAAAACAGGGAGCTGGTCGAGGAGGCTTTAAGAAAAGCAGGGCGTTCTGATCTCATAGGCTATGATCGAGACTGTCTGATTGCGCCATCGAGACGAGATTCCGGCAGAGAGATGGGCGGTAGACCGCCTGCACATGGCTCACGGGGAAGTGTCGCTCGCACTGCTAACCAAAAGGATAATCGTGGAGGAAGCTCTGGACGGGGTAGCTCATCCGTAACAGGCCGTAAAAGTCGGCAACATGCCCAGGAAGGTGCAAGTTTAAGCCGAGATGGAGGAAGGGCTAACGGCGGGGATTCTCGAAGGAGCAGCAGGTCCCAGTCCGGTCGACCCTCACAGCAGGGGCGGACAAAGGCCTACAGCAAGAGCAGAAGAAAAGGGTAAAGATAGCTCGTTAGGAACGAATTGGCCATGATAACCTCATGGCCTTTATGTAATGATTCAGTGGACAATGCATGAATGGAAGTTGAAAAGATTTTGTTGTCAAGATTCATACCATTGTCAAGATGGCCAGAGAGACAACCAATAAATTGGCTGATTCTTGAGGTAAGCTTGAGTGCGCCTTTGTTCAGATTTTGACGTCATCAACTGAGGCGGAAAAGGCCGTTGAAGGTGTTTCCAAAGGAGCTATTCAGCAAATGGAGGGGCTTGGGGAGATAAATCGTTTTTTGGAGAACTGGGACAGGTTTACAACTGGCAGAGTGAGTAATGCTTTTACGGGGAGGAAGCTATTGTTCCATGCGATAGCTTCCTTTTGTTTGCACGCTCTTTTGGGTGATTTTTCAGCTAGACTGGTTAACATAAGTTTCACTATAATCAAGGTATAGGCCAATAAGGGGGCGGTTTTGATCATGAAACAGCGATTAAGAAGAAGCGTAAGTGTTTTGCTGGCTGCATTCTTTATAGCGCTTCCGCTTTTTTCTGCCTCCAACGCCTATGCCCTTCAGATAACCGATCTGGACCAATGTGCCGACTACGCAAAGCCTGCCGTTGAGTATCTCATCGATCATGGCATCATTGAGGGTACTAGCGGAAGGTTTAATCCAACGATTCCCGTTACAAGGGAGCAAATGGTGAAGATGCTCGTGGAAAGCAGGGGGATTGATACGTCAAGCCCGCCTGATAAGGCATCCTTTATAGATGTTCAACCCAATCAGTGGAGCTTCCGTTATGTTGAAGCGGCCTTGAAGGCCGGAATTATCATGATGAGCTCTTCGGGACGTTTTTATCCCTATCAGCAGACAACCCGGGAGCAGATGGCCACCATGTTTGTAAGGTCTCTTGGCTTAACCTCCGACCAGCTCCTTCTGAATCAATCCCTTAATACGGTTCTGAGCCTCAATGACAGCTCCCAAATATCAGATTGGGCGCTTGATCCTGTGGAATTCAGTCTGGAGCACAAGCTCATGCTTGGAACCGGGAGCAGCAGCTTCTCCCCGGCTGATAAGGCAGAACGTCAACAGGCTGCAGTTGTCCTCTATCGCTTCATAATGGCCCGTGATCAGCTTGAAGCGGCTGCTCAGGCCTTTCAAGCGCCCCCAATCTATCCCTGTCTCTTATACACATCTGACGCTGCCG
>JAOABT010000262.1 GCA_026418215.1 Clostridia bacterium
TTGAGGGAAAACCATGAAAATCAAGAACGTCAACTTCTTTTCCAACATGATCATGACCAAGAATCCCTATGCCAAGGCAGAATTAATGGGTAGCCCCCTCGCCCCGGGACTTTCGGGAACGGTGAGCTTTTACCCTGCCCATAATGGAACACTCGTCGTAACAGAGGTTTATGGCCTCCCGGCCATGATGCCGCCTGCACCCAACGCACCGCCCATCGGCCCCTTCGGCTTCCATATCCACGAGGGGAATGTCTGCGACGTGGGAAACCCCGCTGATCCGTACAAATCAGCCATGGACCATTATAACCCTTCTGGCATGCCCCACCCCGACCATGCGGGGGATTTGCCGGTGCTGTTTTCCAATAACGGCTACGCCTTTATGGTTGTTTTTACCGACAAGTTCACGCCCGATCAGGTGGTCAACCGCTCGGTGGTCATTCACCAGAATCCCGATGACTACAGAAGCCAGCCGGCCGGCAATTCAGGTAAAAGGATTGCCTGTGGTGTGATCAGAAAACTCTAGGAAGATCTTCCAAAGTCCTTGGGATTGAAGTACCACACTAATGAGGCTACTCCTTTTCTGAGGTGAGCCATAGGTGTGTTGATTATGGTTGACTGAATCAAGGTCATAAACCCCTGCCCCAAGTTCCACTCCTAATCGGTGAGAGAGGCTCATAAAATATACCGAGGGGTGGAGTGCATGAAGATCAAGATTTTCAGCGGAGACAACCTAAAAACCCTGGAGAATAACGTCAACCGCTTCATAAAGGATAAGAACGTCACGGCCATCAACCAGTCGGAATCTCCCCAGGAGGGGTGTGCCTCGCGTATCAACCTCACCTTGACCGTCCTCTATGAGGATTTTTACAAGTATGAATACGTTAATTCCCGAATCTCGAAGGATTCACTTTGAGCAACCGGCGAAAAGGGCCATGGACAGCTTTGTCCATGGTTTTTTTATTGTCCAATGTCTGGCGCCCTTTTTTCGCACCTTTCAACAACACTTTACATAACATGTACCATAGGTACAACCATAAGCTAAAAACGGAGGCACAAGAATGAAAGTTATTATACTTTGTGGGGGAAAGGGCCTAAGAATGCATGAACTGACCGAGGACATGCCCAAGCCGTTGGCTTCGGTTTGCGGGCGGCCCATGCTTTGGCACATCATGAAGGCCTACAAGCATTATGGCTTCGATGACTTTATTCTGCTCCTTGGCTATAAAGGTGAGAAGATTAAGGAGTATTTCATGGACTATGCCTGGAAGCAGCACAGCTTCACGTTGGACACAAGGGAAGGCACCATTCGGCTTTTAGAGGACTGCGAGGACTGGAGGGTCACCTTTTTGGACACCGGTTCCGATACCATGACGGGAAGCCGCATTAAAAGAGCAAAAGAATTAGTGGGAGACGAAACCTTCATGGTGACCTATGGTGACGGCTTGTCGGATATCAACCTGCATAAGCTTCTTGCCTATCATAGAGAGAAGGGCCGCATTGCAACCGTTACAGGCATTGATAAAAAGACGCAATACGGAACACTTCTGGTGGAAGACGGCATTGCCACGTCCTTCCGAGAGAAGCAAAGCTCCAGCGGTATTATCAACGGCGGGTTCTTCGTTTTCGAACCGGCGTTCTTTGACTATCTTACCGACGACACAACTAGTGTCCTTGAGCAGGAACCCTTGAGACAGCTGGCCCAGGATGGTCAGCTGGCAGTGTATCAGCATGAGGGCTTCTGGACAGCCTGTGATACCTATAACGACATTGTCCAGGTCAACAAACTTTGCGGAGAAGGTAAAAGTTTATGGAAGGTGTGGGAAAAGAAATGAGCTTTTGGAAGGATAAAAACGTTTTTGTGACAGGCTGCACGGGCTTCCTTGGAAGCCATATGGCCAAGGAGCTGATTAAGAGGGGCGCTAACGTGACCGGTCTGATCCGGGATGACGTCCCGAAATCCAACCTGTTTGAGGGGGAATGGATACATAAGATGAATACCGTTAGAGGCGAGCTTGAGGACGAGCAGCTTATTGAAAGAGTTCTGGGCGAATACGAGAGTGACACGATATTCCACGTGGCAGCCCAGGCTATTGTCGGTGTGGCCAACCGAAATCCGCTGTCGACCTTTAAGGCCAACATTGAGGGGACCTGGAACATTCTCGAGGCTGCACGTCGAAGCCCGCTTGTTAAGCGCATTGTCGTGGCTTCCAGCGATAAGGCTTACGGGGATCAGGAGAAGCTCCCCTACGATGAGACCATGCCGCTTCAGGGCATGCACCCCTATGACGTCTCGAAGAGCTGCACCGATTTGCTTTCACAGACGTATCATAAAACATATGGGCTTCCCGTGTGCATTACGCGGTGCGGAAACCTTTACGGGGGCGGCGATTTGAATTTCAACCGCATCATCCCGCAAACCATCAGGAGTATCTTGAAAGGCCAGCCGCCCGTCATCCGAAGCGACGGCACCTTTATCCGGGATTACTTCTTTGTGGAGGACGCTGTAGAAGCGTATTTGCTGCTGGCGGAGAGGATGAACGAGCTGAAGCTTGAGGGCGAGGCCTTTAATTTCAGCAATGAGATACAGCTTACAGTGCTGGATCTGTCTCTTATACACATCTGACGCTGCCGACGA
>JAOABT010000376.1 GCA_026418215.1 Clostridia bacterium
ATGTGTATAAGAGACAGGCCTTAAGCTGTTCGCGTGTTCGGATGCCTTCCTTGTTCCAGGCTGTCAAGATGCTATGGATATATTTGAAATTGGGATTGGCCTTGCCTGCCGTTCTTTCAAGGGCTTCCTCGATAAGCGGCATATCATAGGCGTACTCATTGAGCCAGATATCCAGATAACGTTCCTCATAGGAGGTAAGGCTGCGCCCCAGTCGAAGGGCTCTTGAAATGGTTCTGCCAATCTCCTTGGTTTTTTCGCAGGCTTCCATATATTTTTCGAGCTCCCAGTGGTTGGTGATGCCCTTCTGGGACCAGGTTGCGCCTACCTTTTCTATATACTTGGCATTGAGGGCATTGTTGTCATAGCAGTACTTAAAGAGGCTCACCATGACATCCTCATCGAAGCGGAAGGACTCAAACCAGTTGTCAATCGACGTATACCAGCTCGGAGACATAAGGCCCTGAAAAAACATCTTGTTGATGGAATCGATGCACTGATTGCGCCGGACATTAGTCACCGTCTTTGAAAGAGCCTGATCGGCCTCGGAGGTGGTTTTACGTTTGTAGAGCTTTAGAATTTCCCTCTCCTTGATATCGGTGATGGAAATGACCTGAGGCGTGCGAAGAATGAGCTCCTCACGCTCTAAAATAAGGAAAGCGGCGTTG
Source organism: Clostridia bacterium (assembly GCA_026418215.1). Lineage (GTDB taxonomy): Bacteria > Bacillota > Clostridia > DSM-8532 > DSM-8532 > DTU059. Next base: position 666 of record JAOABT010000376.1, read on the forward strand.
ACGGTATCAAGGCTCAAGTCCAGCTTGGCGGCAAGATCCTCAGGACGTGCTTCCTTCTTGTATTTGCTTAAAAAAATGCAATAGAGGTAGACCTTAACGGCATCAGCGGGGATGCGCGGCATGACATCGCTTAAAAAGATGTCAGGCACCAGTGTATCGGATAACAGGATATCTTTGACTACCTCGAATTGCATGACTATAACCTCGTTTATCGTAATTTAGGGCACAGTCATTATAACACAACCATCCCGGTCTATAAAGAAAGTCGGACCTTTTTTCACATTCTTTCTTAGTATTCGTAAACCAACTGTAATCAGATAGCGCTTAAACAAACGGTGCCCGTATGCCGATATCCTAAACGTAGAAGTATTTTTATGTTTTGGGGGAATCCATTTATGAACAGAGCCTTAAAAAGAATAACTGCCTTTGCGCTCGTCATCGTGCTTCTTTTGTCGGGCTTTCCCTCACCTGTCATCACCCTTGCGGCGACACAGGACATGACGCTTTCGGTGGTTTTCAACACACTTTCAAACAAGTATGATATCAGCTTCTCGGCATCCAGCGCGCCGGCTTATACCGACGTGCGCTTCCACAACCCTGACGGCACGGTTACGACCTTAACCGGCAAGGAAGTTTATCTAAACAACAAGGTCACCATCAGTACAGAATTTTTACCCGACCATATCTACGATATTACGGTGGATTCCTATAGAAATGCGTCTGATTCAGAGCCCGCCTATGAGGGCAAGGTTTACTATCTGGCCAACATGACCTTCACTGGCGAGTCGTTTAACGAAATGGCCAAGATGTCGGATATTGAGGATAAGGCCCCCCTGTTGGACCCTAATTCTCCCGGCAGCGCCGTAACGGTTCGAAGCGGCGATGATCCGGCCATCAAGCTGAAGTGGAAGATTCCGACCTTCTACAGCATCACGCTTGGGCGCATCGTGCCCTTGACCATCAATAACAATGCCGCGCTTAATGAACTGACCGATCCGCTGGTGCCTATTAGTAAGGCCTGCTTCCAGATTAGTATGACGGTGGGTCACGGTTCGACCAGAAATCTCAATTTCAATACCGATTATTCGGGCTCTAACATGGTTATTGCAGATGAAAATGTCACTGTGAACGGCATTATGAACGGCAATGTTACAACCGGGGACGGTTTTGTATCGGTCACGCTCAAAAAAGAGCAGGGCATTGAGCCCGGTACCGAATATGAATTTACAAACATTGGTGTTATCTTTGAAAACAGTGCCTCAGAGCAGGTCCCTGTCAGGAGAACCAAGCTTAGGACCGACAGCGACAACCGCTTTATGGTTAAGAATATTGATAATGCCTTCAGCGATGTGGGTACCAGCCTCACCTCTATATTTACGCCCATGCAGATGGAGCTCACCAAGGTTGACACCGACAAGGTGCAGGTCAAATTCAAGAAGATAACCAACGGTGTTTATCCTGAGCTCTATTATCAAGTCCAGTACGCCTCAAGAATAGACGATTTGTACACTCAGACCAATCGCTGGGTCAAGATACCCAATTCATCCCTGCCGACCACCGAGGATTACGGCAGTGAAATTGTAACCATTACCTTAAACGGCACCCAGCACCCGGAGGAATACTTCAGGGTGGTTTACTTTGACAGCTCCTCAG
>JAOABT010000409.1 GCA_026418215.1 Clostridia bacterium
AGATGTGTATAAGAGACAGCAGATACATGAACCCGTTCTTCATAGGAATATAGCTGATATCAATGCTCCAAACCTGGTTCACGTGGTTCGATTTTGAGATTTTTCAACAAATAGGGATTTGTGTGATTCACACAAGTATTTTTTGATCGTGTTGAGAGACACTCCGGTCATCCGAGCTATCTCAGATATCTTTTTCCCTCGAATTTTGACCTGTTCATAGAGCATAATATAAGTGCCACTCTCCTTCATGCGGCCACCTCTTAAGTCTCTTCAACTTGAAGGTTATCAAATTGAATAGGAAAGTCCGCACTAGGAACTAAAAAATACAATTCTTTTGGAATAGGTTATTAATTGAAGTGGAAAAGCACAAATAATCACCAAATTTCATATCTATAATTGATTTACTATTACTGCGTCTTACCTAGACTTGTTCATAAGCTGGGTTAAATTATTCTATTCCAACCGTGATTTTGTAGCTCTTCATATAAACTAAAGCATAAGTAAACTCATGGACCGTTTATATCGAATGTCTTTATATTGTCCCATTAATAATGAAACGGGGCGGGAGAATGGAAAATCAAAATGTCTCTACCACCATTAACAGCGGTAACGTCCAAAATCTCAAGCTTTCTTGGAAGAAAGATGCCAAATACATGGTCACGGGGGCACCGCTTGTATATGAAAGAAAGGTTTTAGCTGCAGATTGGGCTGGATTTGTCTATTGTCTGGATAGTCAAACAGGTGTCCCATCGTGGATAAAGAGGCTATACTCTCCACCAGACCCAACGACCTGCCCAAGCTTTTTTATGAGAAAGGTTATTGGCGCTTGTCTTCCCTATCTGTGGCAGGGTTTTGCAGGCAGCGGCTCGGTGAAGGAAGGTATTCTCTACATTGCCAGTGTTGGGGGAAAAGAAGGTAGGACTCTTTTAAACGGGGACCCGGGAAAGCTGTACGCTATAAATGTGGCTAATGGTGAGGTCTTATGGAAGGACACTCTTGCTGCTCCGCCTTTTTCAGGCAGTCTCGCAACACCACTGATTTCAGAAGGCAGTGTTTACGCAGGTGTTTGCTCTGTGGATGAGGTTGCGGAGGTTACATCCGTACTTGTTTTGAAGCGCTTTAGGCCTGAGACACAGGGTGAAGTGATTGCCTATGATCGCTTGAATGGAAAAAGACAGTGGAGCAGGAAAACTGTCAATCTGTCCGAAGGTGACCCGTCTAACGCCAAGGGTGCAGCCATATGGGGCGGCTTTTCGCTGGATAAGGATCAAAACACATTATTCTTTGGAACCGGGAATAACTATGGCAAGCCGCCTTCATCTTCATCGGACGCGATGGTGGCAATGGACAGTACTTCCGGTAAACTCAAATGGAAATTCCAAGCCGTTAAGGATGATCTATGGCTTCCCCTAAAGCCAAAGGGAAGGGATCATGATTTTGGTAGTACACCGTTAAACTTTAACATTATAGATGGTGGAAAGACCCGAAAGGCTGTCGGTATTGGGAATAAGAATGGCAATTTCTATGCATTCGACCGGATTTCAGGGGAGCTGATATGGAAAACTGATATCAATACCAGCTATGGTTCTAATGATGGTATACGCTCAAATGCGCAATATCAAAATGGCAGAATCTTTTTGTGGAGTCGGAACATGAAGCCCAGAAGATCCATAACGGTGGCCTGCCTGGATGCCAAAACAGGCAATTTTGTGTGGCAAAAGGTTGTGCCCGGAATTAATGCTACAAGTTCAGGTGCTCTAGCCAATGATCTCTTCCTGGTGCCCAATTATAGCGGAGAAATAAACGCATTCAGTGTGGAGGACGGAAAACTGGTCCATACCCTTAAAGTACCCGAGGTTTCTATAGGGTCAGATGTGGTTGTACATGACGATATGCTGCTATTTGGAACCGGGGTGCCGAAGTTCTATGGCGGAAACCCGAGGATATGCGGTATTTATGCCTTTAGGCTGACCTAAATTATTTCCAAAGGCCCTTCATGAGACCTGTTATTTTCTGTTGCCGTGCATGTGTTTCAGCTTCAAGATGCGTCACTTTTCTTCCCTCAACCATTAAAACAGATCCTTCACGTGTGTCTTGGGGGAGAATGGATCTTTCAATTTTTATCATGGTTCCATTCTCCTTTTCACATATGGCAAAACCGCCCTCAAACCGGTCAATTATTACCTTCATAATGCACTCCTTCAGGGTTTCTGTGCTTTGACATCTATATTCTCACCATCAGTTGTAAATATAATGGTACCATTTTTGTCTGTACGGTAGAGCTCAACTTGATGATTTTCAAGTGTTGATACGACTTGATCGGAAGGATGGTCGTAATCATTGTCCTTTCCAACCGTTATAACCGCATATTTGGGGCTTACAGCCTTAATAAAGGCTTCGGAAGACGATGTGCTTGAGCCATGATGCCCCACCTTCAGGACATCGGATTTCAGGGTCATTCCCGATGCCAGCATATCCTCCTCATTAAGCTTGTAACAGTCACCCATAAGCAGAAAGCTTTTGTCTTTGTATACCAATCTTATGGCGATAGAGTACTCATTAAGTTCGTCGTAGGTATCACGGGAGGGAGAGAGTATGGTAAAGCTCGCCTCGCCAAGGCTATAGGTTTTTCCAACGACGGGTGTCGTAATAGTGAGTCCCTTGCGCTTTACAGCCTTTAAGACATCTTCAAAGGTTTTGGTGTTGGTTTGAGTACGAGGCATGATAAGGGTTTCAATGTTGAAATTCTTTATAACGCCGTCCAAGCCCCCAATATGGTCCTCATGCGGGTGGGTTCCAATCAGGTATGTCAAATTTACAACATCATGCTTTTTTAAGTATTTCACAACATCGTCTGTATCCTCATTGTTCCCGGCGTCAATCAACATGGAGCTGTCATCTTGTTGTATGAGAATGGAATCGGCCTGACCGACATCAATGAATTGTACAGAGAGACCTTCGGGCGACGAGACGGATTGGGGCCTTTGAGTGGGGTTTAAGGAAAACCAGCCTGCAACACTTAAAAAGATGGCTATTAGAAATATGCTTACCCTTGATCGCGTAACAGGCTGTCTGCTCATATCGTTAACCCCTTTGAAGAAATGATTTTATACAGGTTACTACAATACCATCGTCCTATTGAATCCTAGGGGATTCGAGGCCTTTTAAATCGGAATCGACGGATTTCTTTTGAACCTTGGAACGGTTTCCCTCTTTGTCGACAATGACAACATTTTCAAGTGTTTGTTCCATGCCCTTTCTGAAATCGTCAATATACTCTCTTCTAAGCCTTTGCTGTTCCTGCTTTTCTTCATCAGTAAGACCTATAGATTTTGCTTTGCGGGCGAGTGCGTTGATACGATCTATTTTACTGCTATCCATAACATGCTCCTACTCTTTCTCATGATGCTGGAATCATTATATCGCGGAAAGGTATTCCACGAAAGGGGGTTGTTTTGGCCTTGCATGAAGGCTATGAAAGAGTTTAGAAACACTGTTGCGACGAATACAGTATTTGGGTAAAATAGTGTAGAAAGATAAAAAGACTTCAAAGAGGTAAGATTTATGGAGTGGAAAACGCTTTTCCCCAAAAACCACCAACCCTCACTGGAGGAGATTGCAGAATATATCGGAGGAGAGGCGAAACCTCTATGGGAGTCGCTTTTAGAATATATGGACAAAACCTATAAGGTCAAGCCAAAGCTTACTTATAGTGTTTGTTCCGGAAAACCTGGCTGGAATATCAAATTCGCCAGGGGAGGGCAATCCTATGGTACGTTGTACCCCGAGGAAAACTCCTTTTCTGTTTTTGTTGTCATTGCCTATAAGCTAGATCCCTTTATGGAGGGCGTGCTTCCTAGACTCAGCGAGGAATGTGCCGAGCGTTATCGTTCTGCAGGCGACTATATGAAAATGGGACGCTGGATGATGTTCCAAATAAATGACCAGGCTGGCGTTGAAGAATATAAGAATCTTGTCTCAGTTAAAGCCTATTCAAAAATAGCCTAATTCTTCAGGGGCTGCCATTGTGGGTCGGAGATAAGCTGGGGCTCAACCATTAAAAGTACATCATCGATCTTATGCTCCTTGATATAGGATTCAAGCTTTAACTGACCACCTGCATACTTGGCATAATGACGTAAATCGAGGACATAGGTTTCCCGGTAATGCGACGCGATAATCTGCTCCAAGGCCTGTGTGTAGGATGGACCAATTAAGAGGAGCCTTCTGTCGGGGGCTGTTGCCTTCTCATATTGGATGACTGCAAAGTCATAGCCAAAGTATTCTGCGTAATAATTTGTAAAGAGCTCGGATTTGAAGCTGCCGCTGAGAATCTGAGCTTTTCTGCTTCTCACACCGGGCTTATCGTTGATAAAGGTCTTAAGGCCAAGATCGCCTACATCAAGATCAGAAATACGTTCCATTAAGTTGGGATAAAGCCCTCTTCTTGAAAAGGAGCCGCGAAGGGCAGTCTGCTTCACCTCTACAACACCCTTAACCGGCACCTCGGGTGAAAAACCGGAAATACCCTGGGATAAGAGCGTATAGATATCCCTGTAAGCTTTTAAGACGCCGCCACCCTTCCAATGGTGGTCGGTTTTATAGAAATAGTCGATATATTGGTCCATGTTATTCGGTACAAGAGAAGCGACCTTCATACCCTTTGGAATGCTTTCATAAAAGGTTTTGAGGTATTTGCCGTTTACGGGGTTTTCATAATAGGGGTTTAAGGGGTTAATGGCGGCGTTATAACTGGGCTCGAAGACATAAGAAAAGAAACGCGTGGTTGAGAGCCTAGTGATGAGAGGCTAATAGCTTTTGAGCTCCTTTTTGATGCTGTCGTCCACATTCTTGTAATACCTAGAGGGAGGCGGAACCAGAAGCTGTGTGCCTTTATAGGTGTATAGATAGGGGCTGTCTGTGGATTTGGCTAACGGATACCCTGTTTGGGGCGAGGCACTATAGCTAAGCATCGAAAATAGGCGGTTGAATTGGGCAGTTACAAGGAGAAAGCCTGCTCTTTTGGGAACCTGATCTGAAAAGGCCTTCTCGAATTTATCCTGAAAATCACCTGATAGATAGTCATCCACTGTTACCGTTGGAAAAGCGGTCAGGGTCCTGGCTTCAAGAGAGGACTGCTTTTCCACCGGTTTAGTGGCTAAATAATATATTGAAAAAGAGCAAACTGTCAAAAAGAAAATCACGATGACCAAATATTCATAAAGCTTTTTCATGACGAAACACCTGCACTTTCATTAGAAGCGGAAATAGATAAACGGGTTGAAGCTGCTCGTGAGCATAAAGCCGATGCATAGAAGCAAGAGGATAAACACCGTGACATCATAGACAAGGGTTGCTCCCCAGCCTTTTCTAAGCTTCTGAACCCTATCGTAAACAGGTCCTGCAAAAAGGATGGCAATCAGGAACCATGGAAGGTACTGCAAAACATTAAGACTATAAAGCGGAGAGGTGGTTGAAAGCCCGTTGAAGCCAACCATGGCTTTAATAATATTCCCAATTTCACTTAACTTTTCAAGACGGAAGATTACCCAGCCAAAAACAACAATGACAAAGGTATAGAGCCAGCCGAAGAATTTAGGGATACGTTGAAGAAAATTGAAAAGAAAGAGCTTTTCAACCACAAGGAAGCAACCGAAGTACAGCCCCCATAAAACAAAATTCCAGCTGGCGCCGTGCCAGAGGCCGGTTAAAAACCAGACCACAAATATATTCAGGAACCAGCGGGGCTTGGAAACCCTGTTTCCACCCAGCGGGATATAGACATAGTCTCTAAAGAAGGTTGACAGCGTGATATGCCAGCGCCTCCAGAATTCGGTGACAGACCGGCTAATATAGGGATAATCGAAGTTTTTGGGGAAATGGAAGCCCAGCATGAGCCCAAGTCCAATGGCCATGGTCGAGTAGCCCGAGAAGTCATAATAAATTTGGAAGGTATAAGCAATCATACCGTACCAGGATTCTATAACGCCCAGATGGATTCCCTGGGTATTCAAAAGCGCATCAGCCACCTTGGCCATGCTGTTGGCAATCAGTACTTTCTTGGCAAGGCCCAAGATGAAAATGCGTATCCCTTCTGTGAAGTCTGAAATATTTTCATTCCTATCATCTAAGGCCTCGTTGACTACATCGTAGCGAACAATCGGCCCTGCTATAAGCTGGGGGAACATGGTGATGTAGGCACCGAGCTTAAAGACATCCTTCTGAAGGGGAACCTCCTTGCGCCAGAGATCAATCACATAGGTCATGATCTGGAAGGTATAAAAGGAAATGCCAATGGGCAAGGGGATCTTGATCAATGGAAGATGCACGTTCAACAGGTTATTGATGGATCCAATGATGAAATCAGCATATTTGAAAACACCGATTAGAAGAAGGTTAATAACAATGCTGGATATAAAGACTGCCTTCGCTTTACGTGGCTTGTCCTTATTTCTGTATTTGTCAATAAATAGACCGCATAGCCAATTAAAAACGATGGAGAAAACCATTAAAAGTACGTATACGGGCTCGCCCCATGCATAGAAGAACAAGGAAAAGAACAACAGCACTAGATTGCGGTAAGTCCTATTTTTAAAGAGATAATAGCACAGAAAGGTTATCGGCATGAAAACCGACAAAAAAGTCATACTTGAAAAAACCAAAATGAACACTCCTTATTGGAAAGGGTAACTGAATTATCCAGGTAATAATGTGTTATTTTATCACAAAAGTAATTTTCTAAGCAATTGCTATGGCATAATATGAGACTTTTTCGTTAAAATAGAGTTATCAAAAACGGCTTAGAAAAGTTAGTCGTGCGATGGGGAGCTTTGTCGGGCTGGATAATATTAATCTTAAAGTCCGCAGGGCTCTGGAACGATTAAGAGATAAGAAGACCCAAAAACCGAGGGGCATAAAAGCATGGTCCCTGCTGCAAAACCCAAAATAATTGATTTGAGAGATAGGGAATTCGGTAAGTATTAAGGCTTGTACCTAAACCATGGGGGAGGGCGGCATGAGCCCTCTCCTAGTTTTTTGGGACAAGCTTAGACAGTTATCCTCACAGTGATTATGCAGATGAAAGGGTAAAAAGAAACCGAGGAACAATAGAGCGGTTTTATGCCTCGGCATGTAGGAATATCTTTCAAAGTCTATTTTCATGGATGCGTTCTTTGCTATAATTGAGAAGGTAATGATAAAAGTTATGCTACCAAATGTCTTTATTGTCGGCTTTAGGCTGGTCTGAAGATCATGGGGCCTTTTCACCGAAGGAGAAGTGACAGTCGAGCCATTCCAGTGCTTTGCGAAAATTAATGATCGAGCATGAGCCTAACCCTCTCAACCTCAAAGCACAGGGTTCATTTTGTTGACGGGCTGGAGGCCTTGACAAATGCTTATCAAAAAGACCGGACTTATTGACTGAAACCTATGAAAGAAGCGATTCAACGATGACTGACAATAATAGCGTCAAACGCTGTTTTATTAATCCTGCTTGGCTTGGATCAACCTTTTCGTCCTTACGGCATAAGAACTTTAGATACTACTGGTTTGGTATGTGTATTTCCCTGATCGGTACCTGGATGCAGAACATTGCTCAGCCGTGGCTTGCCTATTCTTTAACTAAATCCCCATTTCTTTTAAGCTTGGTCGGAGCTCTGCAATTTACGCCGATGCTCCTTTTCTCACTCTTTGCCGGTGTCCTCATTGACCGTTTTCCAAAAAAGAAGATCCTTCTCGTTACACAGTCAGCATCACTTGTCATCACCATGGTTTTGGCAACATTAGTCTTTCTGGGAAATGTTCAATACTGGCACATTCTGGTGGCCGCCACAGCTCTTGGCTTTGTCAACACCCTTGATATGCCCGCGAGGCAGGCGTTTGTCGTCGAGCTGGTGGGCAAGGAGGACCTGATGAATGCCATCGCGCTCAACTCGTCCGTTTTCAACATTGCACGCATCATAGGTCCCGCTTTGGCAGGAGCTGTTATGGCAATGGCCGGCGTAGCAGCATGCTTCTATGCGAATTCCATCAGCTTTGCGGCCGTGATCATTGGGCTTTTTTACATTAAGCCCCTGGTTCAAGCGGAAAGAAAGAAGAAGGAAACCAAGATTCTTTCGGATATTAAGGAAGGCATCCAATATATCTTAAGAGAGAAGGAAATATTGCAAACCCTGATAACAGTAGCCATTGTGGGAACCTTCGCCATTAACTTCAGCGTTTTAGTTCCTGTTTTTGCAAAGGTTATCCTGAAACAGCAGGAAGCAGGCTTTGGTTTTCTGATGTCCTTTATGGGTGTGGGATCGTTCATCGGGGCCATGGTCATAGCAAGCCTCAGTAAATCGGGACCCAAGAGGTTTATTCTCACAGTTGTTCCTTATTTAATTTCAGCTATGTTGATACTCACAGGCTTAACCAATGCTTATGTGCTAACCGGTTTTGGACTAGCAGCAACAGGCCTTTTCTTCGTGTCCTTCAGTTCTACGGCCAACTCCACTATTCAGCTCAGAACAAGGGATGAATACCGCGGAAGAGTGATGAGCGTCTATACGCTGGTATTCGGGGGATCGACGCCCATCGGCAACCTGTACGCCTGTCTCTTATACACATCTGACGCTGCCG
>JAOABT010000480.1 GCA_026418215.1 Clostridia bacterium
GAGAGCGGCATGGTTGTGCTTTATAACGACAAGAACGCCAAGCCCAAGACCGTTAAAATGCCAAACCTCATGAATAAAACGGTGAGCGAAGCCACCGACGCCTTAAAGCGGGTGGGGCTGAACATACGCATCAAGGGCGGAGGAACCGCGTCCAAGCAGGAGCACCCGGAAGGCACGGTGCTTGAGGCGGGCGAGATTGTCAACGTTGACTTTATCATGGAGATTAGGGATTAGCATATAGCACTAAACGAGGAGGCTTATAAAGCCTCCTTTGTTGTTCTGAGGGCAAGTAGGCTACCAGATTGGTATATTGACCGTTAGGACATGAGACTTTATGTTTATCCCGCCTTAAGCCTGTTATTTTCAACAACCTGCTTGAAATTTCGTAATAGGAGGATTAGGGCATAAATGCCGCCAAGAAATAATAGGGCATCCTCATAAACGCCCATGAATACCTTCATAAGGCCTGTGACTCCCCAGAATATGCTCAATTGAGGGCCGTTTGCTGAAAAACTACAGCTTGCTATCCAAAATAATGAAGGGGGTACATGCAAGAAAATGGAAATCGGTAAATAGGATATATACCGTGAACGTTTTTTGCTGAGGAATTCTTATGTTGGCAAGAGAAGAGTATGTTCGAATGTCCTTGGAGCTAAATCTATTTTTTGCAAGAATTGCGAAAGAACATTCTATCTTTTTGGAGAGCGGTTTTACAGGGCGGGATACACGCTTTGCGGAAGAGGCGGATAATTTTAAGGTCAAATTCGAAGGTCTGCTTTCAGAGACCATCATGTTGGCCAATGGTGTCATTGGACCGGAAACTGCTTCATCAGGAGAATTTGTTACGCCTTATACCTTAAATGCGGAGCAGGTTTCCGCCTATTATACAGGTATACGTATCAACACCGGACTAACCCAGGCAGAAGCAAGTATCGGAGGACACGCCAGTCTAGTCATTACACCACAGCTCGAACAGCAGGTTTATAACCTGAACCAAAGAGCAATCGCATTAACATCGGCTTTGGCACAGTTTAAAACTACAGTCCTCAATAATGTAATTTCATGCAAGATGTTTACTACTAACTATCCCTTACTGCTGGACCATATCATAAGAGAGGCGCATTTTTACCTGCAAATGCTGACGAAACTGCAAAACAGAGAACCACTTCTGACACGGGAACACCTGCTTGAACAGGAGGTCTTCTGGAATAGAATCATGGCCGAGCACTCCAAGTTTATCCGCGGGCTCCTCGATCCGACGGAGGTCAAGCTCATCGGTACAGCCGAAAATTTCGGAAGGGAATTTGACCAGCTTACGGCCGAAGCCATTGCGGCTATTGACCAAACCACCTTGGTGCCTAATGTAACGAACGAAAGCCTGCAGAGCACAAAGCAGCTTCGAGATTTCAAAACAGCGGGAACTCAGGGGCTTATCAATTGCAGTATAAAGGCCATTGCTTACCCGTTGCTGGGTGATCATGTGCTTCGCGAAGCAAACCATTATATCAGAGTCCTAACGATGCTTTCCCGGTAAAATAGGATCATGACAGCAAACCAGGCTGCGCCTTCATATTAAAACAGGAGCTGAGCAAGCTTAACAACCAGATTAGGGCGAACTTATAATCCATTAAGCGATACTTTCATTTTGCTCAAGGTAAACTAGGTGCTATAAAAGTGCGCTCTCATGCTATAGCCTGCTTGGGAGCACATTTTTGTTTAACCGATTAACAGCAATTAGCAGCGTAAGCCTGTAAAAAGGCTTCCATAGTGTCCGATACCTTATTTTTACTTTCATTGCGGTATCTTGCTTTCACGGATAAAAATGGTGTAAGATAAAAAGTGGAAGCATATGCCAGAATCAAGATATGTGAGGTATTGTAAATGAGTAAGGGGCAAAAGAAAAAGCCATTAATCTTTGTTCTTATTCTCGTGGGAGTTCTGCTGGTGGCAGGAGCTGTCCTGTTCTTTGTAACCCTCAGTAACAATAGCAGTGATGATTCCGCAGCATCTGTCAATGAGCCTTCGGCCACAAGCGAGGCTCCAAAGGCTACTGAGAAGCCAAAGAGAAAGGTGTATCCCATAGGCAAATGGGACTTGCCCATTCCCTTTATGAATCCCTTTGGTTCCCAGAGCAATTATGCCTCTGTTGAATACAAGAAAAATCAGTATCAGGATTTTAATTATGTTAATAAAGACAATATCCTCGCCTCAAGAGTGACCTGCGGCGAGGTATGGGATATGAGGATCACCTGGAAGGATCAGCCCGTAGATGCCTATGAGGATCTGGACCTCTATATTTCAGAGCTCGGGGGAGAGTCCTATCAGGGCGAATCCGAGGATCAGAGGGTCGTCCATCTGAAAGATAAGGATAACGTTGATTATTGGGGCCTTGCGCGCCGGGATGGCGATGGGTACACACTCAGAGTGTACAAGGAGACGGTTGCTCAGGCAGGCAAGCCGCTGACCATCAAAACGGCTGATTACGGCGATGTCAGCAATATCTATTTCATAACCCATCATCAAGGAACCAAGTTTGAGTCGATGACCGTTAAGATGACGGAGGGCGCGTTCTGGCTAAACGGTGACGGTGCCTACAGGCAGGGTGAGTACACAAGGGCTGTGCGCTACCAGAAAGAGCTTGCGGCTTACAAAACCAAGGACTATATCCTGGACGACATTCCCCAAGAGTCATTCCCTGTTTTGTGGCGTATTGATTTTAATAAGGACACTGACCCCAAGGAAATGACCTTTGATATCCAGCAAGGGGCGGATATAACACCCGTTACGTATGGAGAAAGGCTCGGAGCCTTGAAGGTCCATGGCGTGAGCTTCGGTACGGTAACCGTCAAGCCTGCGTTTAATGCCGACGTCAGACACCCGGACTTATCGGCCAATTATGAATCAGGAGATATCACACCCGAGGGAGACACGATTTTCTGGCTGCCCTCAGGCTATTGGAATCTTGAAATCCGCCCCAATAAAAATGAAAGCGTTAGCTATTGCGTGGCCCGGCTCATTCCCGTCAGCGAAAGCGAGATGACCGTACTGGATATTCCGCCGGCTATCAATGATTCCTATGGCAATAACGAGCAGGGGATTGCCGGCGGCAATGAATCCGGTATTAAAATCATGGAGGCTAAGGAGCAGGGCGCTCAGGCAACCATGACCTTCCAGCTCTTGGATTCCAAGAATCCCAAAATGACCCCGACCCTCCAGAATTCCCAAATCGTCGAGGGCGGGAAAGAAGCTAAAATTGTTCAGATTGAACGGCTCAAGACACCTCCGAGCGTTGTGCTCGTTCTGGATTCCTCAGGTTCCATGAAGGGTCAGATGGAGCAGGTTGTTACCGCAGCCAAGACCTTTATCCAAGGGCTCCCCGATGATGCCTTCGTGCAGGTCCTTGACTTTGATACCAAGCCCACAGTGCTCAAAGGAAACACAAAGGCAGAGGTACTAAAGGGACTTGGAAGCATTAAGGCCAATGGCGCAACCTGCCTCTATGATTCGGTTATAAAGGGTATTGAGCTCTTAAAGGACAAAGAGCGGCCCACCCTTGTGGTCTTCACCGACGGTGTAGACGCCAACGCCAATGATACAGGCCCGGGAAGTGTCGCGACCAAGCAGCAGGCCATGGAAGCTGTAAAGACGGCAAATGTGTCGCTCTTTACTATCGGCTTCGGTCCCAAGCACGACAACACCACGCTTCTTGAATTGGCCGGAGTGTCGGACGGCATGTACTATCCCGCTCAGGATAAAGCTGCCCTCGACAAGGTTTTCCAGGCTATCAACAACAAGCTTGGCAACACCTTTAAGCTGACCTATGAGCGGCCCAAGGAGGCAGCGCCTGCAGACGTCCCTGTTATTTCCCTGGTACTCGATACCAGCGGCTCCATGGACAGCGACCCATCTGATGAACGCTGCGATTGGCGTATCGATAAAGTAAAACGCGTTTACCATGATTTTATCAACCGCATTCCCGACCAGAGCCTCGTCCAGCTCATGCGCTTCTCCGACGACGTCAGCATCGAGCAGGTCAACACGGTCAGAAGGCCGGAGCTCCTTCAAGCACTCGGCGAACTCGGGGCAAATGGAGGAACTGAAATCCTCATGTCGGTAACCTCGGCGTATAAGGCCATCAAGCCCGTGCCGTCCAACAAGCGTATCATCGTCTACATGACCGATGCGGCGCTTGCCGTTACCGATGACCAAAAGGCAGCCTTCGAGGTCCTTCTTCAGGAAATCAAGGACAAAGGCATCCAAATTCTTTGGGTAGGCCTCGGTGTTGAGAAAAGTGAGGATGCCTTCAAATGGGCCGCTGAAAAATCGGGCGGCAGCTATGTTATTTCCGAAGACCCGGCTGTTATTGGAAAAGCCTTGGATGATGCCCTGGCCAAGGTTCAGAAGCTTCCTGCCGACAAGCTGACGCTTGCCTTGAACATCAAGAACGATTCGGGTGTGGGGGATGTGGCCAATTACTCGGCCACCCAGCTTGTGGATTTCCCCATCCCGCAAAGCTCCGGTCAAAAGATTACATTAAATACAATCTCGTATCAGACCGGCACAAAGGTTTTCCAATATGAGCCCAAGACCGCTCAGCTTGTTTATGGAGACTCCATACCGAACAAGGAAGTCAAGCTCAGCAAGAAGATAACGCTGAATGCTTCGGGCAGCAACAAGGCCATGGCATGGAAGGCCGGAGAGGCCTATTTCTTCTCCATGCTAAGGGGCATTGAGGCACCAAACGGCAAATGCTTCCTGGCTGTTGAAATGGAAATGAAGAATACGCTTACCAATAATGTGCCCTATCTCATTCCGGATACGTCGTCCCATTTCTTTGTGAATATGAATAATAAGGGTGCTTATCCTGCTTCAACGGCAACGTGGCTTACCGAAACTCCCCTTACCCCTCCGGGAGATAGTTCTCTGTATATGGCGCCCGGTCAAACGGTTCACGGCCTCTTGGTATTCCTTGTGCCCGATGAAAAGACTGAGCAAATGGCGCTTCATTATTACGATACTTCCTATGGTCACATCACACTGAATGCTATCGGTGATCCGGTTCATCAGGATGTTGCGCTTGAAGCCTTGCCCACAACAGCTACAGGCAAGCTTTCTGACACCTTTGAAATCACCGTTAAATCTAAAAAGGATCTGACTAAAATAGAGAATACCGAACTTAAAGAGGGAAGCCTCTTCCGCGTGATTGAAGGGCAGATGAATGCAAAGGTTCAGGCTCTCCTGGACATCAACCCCATGGAGCGCTTCTATCTTAAGATTCAAACCGCCGCAGGGCCGTTTATGGTTAAAATGAACGATACGACAGCATTATTGCCCTATGGCTTCCTCCGACCCGTGATGCTGGCTCCGGGCTCCTCCAATACCGTGAGATGCTCGTTCCAGATTCCAACATCAGTTAAGGACGCCAAGATGGACCTTTATGGCGATATCGCCGGCGGTGCTGTCAGTGTGCCTG
>JAOABT010000548.1 GCA_026418215.1 Clostridia bacterium
TACTGAGCTTGAGGGAAAGGATGATATTACTGTCGTTCTCATTCACTGGGGTACAGAATACACCCAAAAGCCAACAGATTACCAAAAGAAACTTGCGAAGAACATGATTAGCTGGGGTGCTGACGTCATCCTGGGCTCACATCCTCACGTCGTTCAACCAAGTGAAACCGTACAATATAATGGTGAAACCAAATACATCATCTATTCAATGGGGAATTTCGTCAGCAATCAAAGACGAGGGGCATCGGGCTATCCCACCACGCATAAGGAGCTGTCGGAGGACGGTATGCTTGTAAAGCTCCAGTTCGAAAAGGATCCTGTGACCAACAAAACCGTCATTAAAGAGGTAGATCACATTCCAACCTGGTTGTGGCGTACCAGTGACAAGGGTAGCTTCAAATTCAAGGTCATTCCTGTAACGGCACCTGATTGCTACAAAAAAGGCGAATACCCTAAAGAGGTACTCGCCGAGGCTTACGCATCCTATAATAGAACCATGCGCTTGGTTACTGACTATAAACAGCACTGATCAGGGATTTTCCCCGGTTAGCTGCTCAGTATTTTCCTTAACAACAGCTTCTGACTGAGGTGCTTTACGGGCGCCTCTTTTTGTTTTCTTTGCTGCCGATTCTTCCTTCTGCTGTTCTTCAATATAGTCGCATTCAGGGTTTGAGCACTTGTAATTAACTAACTCGCCTTTTGCCTTCTGCGTGAGGAAATTGCTGCACTTCGGGCAAGACTTGTCGGAGGGCATATCCCAGGTCATAAAGTCGCACTTGGGATAGTTTTCACAGCCCAGATACTTTTTACCGCGCTTGGTCTTGCGGAATAAAATCTTACCGGCACACTTAGGACATTTTACACCGGCTTCATCTACAAGCGGCTTGGTATTTTTGCACGCCGGGAAGCCCGGGCACGCCAGGAATTTTCCAAAGCGTCCGCTCTTGATGACCATGGTTTTACCACATTTGTCGCATACAACATCGGATATTTCAACAGGTATTTCAACCTTGCTGATGGCTTCTGCTTTCTTAACCGTCTCTTTAAACGGTGTATAGAACTCCCTGAGAAGCTCTTTCCATTGAATGCTGCCTTCTTCCACCTTGTCGAGCTTGTTCTCCATTTCGGCAGTAAAATTGACGTTGACGATATCTGTAAAATTGGCCATCATCAATTGATTCACAATCTTACCGAGATCGGTTGGAAGAAGCTGCTTTTTGTTGCGTTCCACGTAACCACGCGTAATGATGGTACTGATGGTAGGCGCATAGGTGCTCGGACGGCCAATCCCCTTTTCTTCAAGCGCTTTTACTAATGTGGCTTCCGTATAGCGCGGCGGCGGCTCTGTGAAATGCTGACCGGGGTCGGTTTTTAAGAGTGTCAGGCGTTCGTCCTTTAAAATGGAAGGCAGAAGCTGATTGGCCTCTTCTTCCTCATCGTCCCTGCCTTCTACATAAAGGGCCATAAAGCCCTTGAAAACAAGCTTGGAGCCTGTGGCTCGCAAATTAAGCACGTTCTTATTGCCAGCAGCCTTCGGGGTGCCTTCAATTTCAACGGTTAGCGTATCAAAGACAGCCGCTTCCATCTGACAGGCAATGAAACGGTCCCAAATAAGCTTATAGAGCTTGTATTGATCACCGGAAAGCATTTCCTTCAGGCTCTCCGGATCTCTTTCAATATAGGATGGGCGAATGGCTTCATGGGCATCCTGTGCAGCTGATTTAGTCTTAAACTGCCTTGGCTTGTCAGGCAGGTAGTCGTTCCCGAAATGCTTTTGAATGTAGGAACGCGCCTCTTCAATGGCACCCTCGGAAATACGAACTGAGTCTGTTCTCATATATGTAATCAAACCCACTGAGCCTTCATTTCCGATGTCCACGCCTTCATAAAGCTGCTGCGCAACCATCATGGTTTTCTGTGCGCTGTAGCCTAATTTTCTGGATGCCTCCTGCTGAAGGGTACTTGTAATAAACGGAGGCGCAGGCGTCCTCTTTTTCTCACTTTTCTTGACATTGGACACAATAAAATCCGATTGACTAAGAAGTGTCAGGATCTCATCGGACTCGTCCTTATTTTTGATTTCATATTTTTTACCGTTTTTACCATGAAATCTGGCAGAGAAAATCAAGCCATCTTCTTTACGGAATTGCGTTTCAATGGTCCAGTATTCCTCGGGAATAAATTCCTCAATTTCCTTTTCACGGTCGCAAATAATTCTTGTGGCCACGGACTGGACTCGGCCTGCGCTTAAACCCTTGCGAACCTTTTTCCATAGAATAGGGCTAATCTCATAGCCTACGATTCTATCCAGAACGCGGCGGGCCTGCTGGGCATCAACGAGATCAAGGTTGATTTTTCTTGGATTTTGAACGGCCGTAACCACGGCATTCTTGGTGATTTCGTTAAAGGTTATGCGGCACTGTGTTTGGGGATCTATTTTTAATAGATAGGATAGGTGCCAGGAAATAGCCTCCCCTTCGCGGTCAGGGTCGGTTGCGAGAAAGACTTTCTCAACCGACGACGCATCTTCCTTAAGGCTCTTGATGAGCTCGTTTTTACCTGTTATGGTTATATACATTGGGTTAAAATCTTTATTAATATCAACGCCCAAATGGCTTTGAGGCAAATCGCGGATATGACCCATGGAGGCCGCTATTTTATAGTCCGGCCCCAGATATTTTCGTATGGTTTTAGCCTTGGCAGGTGATTCGACGATTACGAGATATTTAGACATTCGTGTCCTCCCGTATTGTGGTAAGTATCTCTCAATTCTCCGATATCGTATCATTGATAGTTTATTTTGTAAACTGGGTTTTTATTCGACTTGTATGTTTTAACTAGATTTACAAGTCTATCAAGCGTTTTCATCCGACATTTTTCATAAGTTTTCTGTCGATAACAGTTGTATTTTAAAGTAGTATTTTATATAATAGTAGTGTGCAAACGGTTTCATAGAAAGAGCCAGCGTCATGATTTTATTTGGGGGAGGAAATAAAATGACAAAACCTTCTAAGGTAAGTTTTGCTTTGCCAAAGCTTCAGCAGAAGCCAAAAAAGGACAAGCAAACAAACAAGCCGCAAGGTAAATTTACATTATCCAATCTTACAAAAATGCTAAGAGAACGTCTCGCTTTCAGAATGATCGCATTCATTCTGTCCATTATTTTTGTCTTGTATGTTATTCTTGCAATTTTTGTTGTAACAAAATTCTACAGCAACAAGTACAATGAGAGCATCAACATCGCTCAGAGCCATTCCGCTGAGGCATCCCAAGGAATAGAGAACTTTATTAATACAGCCTTCAGCAATAGCAGCTATCTGCAGCAGATGGCTATTCAACAGAAAATTGCTCCTATTCTTACACGTGATAATATTCGTACCCAGCTTCAAAGATATTTACAATACGGTTCCCCTAATTTTGCGGGAATGTTCGTGCTTGGTGAAGCAAGAGCTATCGACGTACGCGATGTAAGCTTTGCAAAAACGCAGCTGGGCGACGACAAGGGGCGTGCACGTTTGCATACCATCAAAGGTGTGGACAGCCTGGGGGCTATGCAAGTAGTCGTTCTTCCTCAAATGCATTCAACCAACGCTGACGAAACAGAAGCTTACCAAGCTATAAAAAATTCTGTCAAAGCTTATGTCTCCCATCCTTACGATGTTTATGCAGGTGATGAATCCGTAAAGGTTGAGGATGATAAAAAGCCTGTCACTGTCAAGGTTGTTTCCTTCTCTCTTCCTATTTCTGTGCATGGCACCGACTTTAACGGTGTCGTTGGTACCGAGGTTTATCTTGATGCCTTGCAGAAGCTCATAGCTGAAGACAGTAAAAAAATTGGCAACAGCGGTCTTGCCATGAGTGACGGAACTGTACTTGCCTACGGCCAAAAATATAGCTATGACGGTAAAAAGATTGATGCCATACTTAATAGCAAAGACCTTACAGGCAGCTATAATAAAGCCTTAACAACAGGACTGGCTCAGCACTTCTCAACAGGCGGCAAGCTTTACTGCTTTACCCCCTTCACTATTGACAATACCGATATCAAATGGGTACTCTGGACCGAGGTTCCTCTAGCCAGTGTCCTTCAGGGTGTTACCAGTGTGACTCTTGGTATGATCGTATTCATCGTTTGCAGCTTGCTTGTTCTTGTTGGTGCCGTATCGTTTATTGTTGCTCAGCAGATCAAGCCTATCAAATCCTTGACAAAGCACATGGAAAATTACGCTAACGCTGACTTTACAGAACAGATTCCAAGCGCTATTCTTCAAAGACACGATGAAATTGGAAAGCTCGGGAACTCTACCGACCAAATGCGTCAATCCGTCTCCGAAATTGTTAAGAGTGTCCGTACGCAGGCCAAGGATGTTGCTGAAGCGGTTGCAACCGTCAAGAACTATATTGATAATCTCCACTTGAGCATTGAAACCATCTCAGCCAATACACAAGAGCTTTCCGCAACACTCATTGAAACCAGCGGCTCTGTCAACGCCATGAACCAATCGGTTAATGACTTTACTCAGGCCGTAAGCACGGTAAGCGTTCAAGCCGAAGTCGGCAACAAGTCCTCCAAGGAAATCAAAGCAAGAGCGCAAAACGTCTTTGAAAAGGTAAGAAGCAGCAGCGAGGAAAATCAGAAGATCCATGAAATGACTCAAAAGAAGCTTGAAAATGCTATCAAGGAAGCCAGCGCCATTCAACGTATCAGCTCTCTGCTCGACACCATCCTCGGT
>JAOABT010000571.1 GCA_026418215.1 Clostridia bacterium
TATAAGAGACAGACCGTGATATGTATACAAGACCCGTTATTATAGAGGAATTCCTGAATAATACTTTGAATCCCGCGGGTTATCACGCCTGGTACACGGATAAGCTTCCACAGAAGCTTATGGCTGTCAGAAGCGGCTTAGGTGTTTATGGCAGAAACAATATTTGCTATGTTCAGGGTATGGGAAGCTTTAATAAACTGACGACCTTCTTCTCTGACATGCCTTGTGACGACAAAAGCTGGCATGACCTTCGCCAAACTGCATTTTGCAGGTCCTGTAAAATTTGCTTGAAAAAGTGCCCTACACAAGCGATTACGGATGAAAGCCGCCTGATCCATTGGGATCGGTGCCTCACACATTTCAACGAGCATTCGGGAACCGATTTTCCTCAATGGATTGCACCTTCGGCCCATAATAGCATTGTCGGGTGCATGGCGTGCCAGTATTCATGTCCGAGCAACAGGGAGTTCATCCTTAATGCCGACGGACCGGTAGTCTTTTCTGAAGGTGAAACTCGTTTGCTGCTGGCTGGTAACCCCTCCGATACATTTTCAGATGCACTCCGTGGGAAGCTCCAGGATTCCGGATTAATGCCTTACCTAGGGGTTTTACCGAGGAATCTAAAGTTTCTTTTCGATAAGTATTAAAGCAATCACTGTAAGTAAATAAGTCAGTGCATTTTCTTAAACAAATACTCTCTTAAGGAGCCGGGACAGCTTGCCAGCATGCTATGGATCAAGGGGACTGCAACTTGATATCGTGGGCGCAGCTGCTCTTTTTGAGTGATTTCGTAGATTGTTGACGCAGCTTCCTTGGCATCGGCCATGCTTTGGGTGCTTCTACGTCTGCTATCTGCCCGATAGAACCCTGAGTAACAGGAATTCTCATTTGTCATTATTGCGCTGGAGTTTCCTTCAAGAGTCCTAAAGAAATGGGTTTTAATGGGCCCTGGTTCAATCACTGTTACCTGTATATTGAATGGGCTTAACTCCAGGCGCAAAGCATCGCTCAAAGCCTCTACGGCAAATTTCGAAGCGCAATAGGCGCTGTTGATGGGTTGTGCGAACCTGCCCGATATTGAACCAATATTGATAATTCTTCCCGACCGCTGCTGTCGCATAACCGGTGCGACTGCCTGAATCATTCTTATCAAGCCAAAGACGTTAACATCAAACATGCTCTCGATCTTTCGGATGTCGATTTCTTCCAATGCTCCTCTGACAGAGAAGCCTGCATTATTGACAAGGATATCAATTTTGTGAAAACGGGACAGCACCTCGAGAACGGCAGCATCCACCGACTCTTTTTGTGTGACGTCCAGAGAAAGCTTCATGGCAGCAGTCACATCCTTTAAGGCTTCAAGGTTTCTTGCTGTTGCAATAACCTGGAAGCCCTTTTCCATAAAAGTACCGCAGAGCTCACGACCAATACCTGAAGAGCACCCTGTTATCAGAACAACCTTATCATCTTTCATGAATAAAACCTCCAATCAATGTCTGGCAACATCATATGGCAATTGGAGGTTTACTGCATTATCATTTGTTAAGATTGAGCTTATTTCGAATTCTGCTGAGTGACACGGGGGTGATTCCCAAGTAGGAGGCAAGCTGATATTGCTTCACCCTCTGTTCGAGGCCCGGATAGGCCTCAAGGAACTGCTTATAGCGTTCTGTACTGTTGAGGAGCTTAAAGCTCATGGCATGTTCTTCTTTGACCACAAGAATTTTATCAATCATTTTCTTGTAGAGCCATAGCAGCTGATAATTACCTTCAACAATGCTCTCAAAATCTGAAATCTTGGCCACCAGGAGCTCACTGTCTTCCAGCGCTTGAATGTCATACGAGGATTCCTTACCCGATAAATGGGCTACATAGGAAAAAAGCGTTGAACCCTCTGGATAAAAATACTTAGTAACATCCTGTCCTTTTCTATCAATATAGAAAGAGCGAAAAAGGCCCTTCCTGACATAGCCTATTTCAGTGGACTTATCACCCGCGTTTAAAAAGTAGCCATCCTTCTTAATGGTTCTGGGTTTAAATATCTCCCTTAATAACGCCGAACTAGACTTGTCAAAGCAAGCCGAATGGCCCTGGGAGAAATGAGAATCTAAGCTCCCCCAAACATCCTCAGTCATAAACTAAGCCTCATTTCAAGTATTAATGATCTCTTGTTGAAAATAGCGGCTTCCTGATGCTTCATTCTTTAACTGCCGTCCTTTATCAAGCCCCTATCGACGAGGGACAAGCGTTCTACGCTTTGTGTGCTGCTCATAATAGCTTAAGCCTTGATACTAATAGGTCGTATGAAGCTCCAACTTCCCTTGTCCCTTAAGATAGTAATCAAAGAATTGCAATGCTATGCGATTGAGGGTTTTAAGACAATACTCGGTATTAATGGTCGTGTTCTTCCTGTTCAGCATCCGCGTCAGGAAAGGACTTGTCAGGGCTAGATCAGTTAGTGTTAAATGACCCGCTCCTTTTATGTACACGTTGTGAACATCCGGGCTGTTATTGCTCAGCATTGCGGCATTTTCGACATATTGGGGCCACTCTGATAAATAAGGCCAAGAGCTGTCTGAATAAATATTAAGGACCGGAATAGGGTATTTTTGCGATTTCCAGACGAATTGGCCATTCTCTACGCCTGTAATGTCGGATAAATAGGGGGATTCCAATGCCATAACCGCACCGACATCGCTACGGTTTCTGCCAACACCTAAAGCAGCCGAGCCCCCAAGGGAATGACCCATGACACCTATCCTTCCTCCCTTGATGAGGCAATAGGGCTTATCCGCCTCCGCTTTGTTGGCCTCACCAAGAATACGGTCTATGACGAAATTGATATCGCCTGTACGAATGCTCATCCATTTCCAATAGTATTGAAAGCTCTGTTCTTTATTGGAATGGGCATCTTCGTTTGACACCTCGTTCATATAGCTGCTGCTCATAAGTGTCGTTTTGCCCTCGGTATCCGTCGTGAAGAAGCATTGGTAGGTGTGGTCAATAGAACAGACCACATAGCCGTGGCTGGCCAGTTCCCTAAATAAAGACAGATTACTTGTTCTGATGCCAAAAGAACCATGCGAAAAAACAATTAGAGGAAACGTGCCCTCAGCGTTCTCCGGATACCAATACTGAACGGTCAGCCTCCGGTTATCCCCGCTCCGAGAATAGGTTTCGATACGATTGTTGTCGGTATATGTAAAGCTTTTTGTTTCCACACGGTAGCTGCCTGTGACCGGAAGGTCGTTGTATTGAGGGAAAATGAGAGCCGGGATCATAACAATTGAAAATGAAAGAGAGATGAGGATGGCTTTTTTTATGGCAGCGCTTGTCTTAAAGGCTTTTACTCGAGTAGTTTTGCGTTTGACAAGGGCCAGAACTCCAAACAGTGCAAAAAGAAGTAACCAAAAGGCCAAGGCGTACCAGCGAAAGCTCCACCTGATAAAATTGGTTGCTACAAGAAGTAAAAAAGAAATAAAACCAACGATCCTTAAAGCGCTTCGCTTCCCAACCTCATGGGATTTTGAGCGGGTAGAGTAAACTGTAAAGGCTATCTCAAAAGCTAAAAGTAAAAGGATTATGATGATCGTCAAGCCAATCCCTCCTAGAAATATCCGGAGCATCTTCGCCAAAAAGCAATTCTCTGCCTGTCTCAGCAAGCAGACCAAATTGGTGATAGATAAGATCTACGTCATCTATACCAAATATTGGAGCTTGAGAAACATGCTGACGGATGACTGTCTCTTCGTGATGTTTTCTTGCATATTCATTTTAGACTAATGCTGTCAGGACCCGAACCTTTTCCTAAAGTCACACCTTTTGCATAGATCCTCCACGGCCTCTCTTTTCCCAAAACCCAGATAAAGGTTTCGTGCTCTTTCACTTTCGATTATCTTGGCAAAGGATGTCGTCTTGATATTTCCAAGGCTTATGACCCCTTCACCATCCAGGCAACATGGCACCACTGTACCATCGACCAGGATTGCCGCTTGGCTTCGTAATCCATAGCAGAAACCAGCGCCATTGTCCTGCTCCTGCGTCATGTCTGGCCATTGGAACAGGTGATCCTGGTTGACATAGAGCCTGTCGGCAATCTGTATGCCTCTTTCTGAGAGGATTCCTTCCTCGATTTTATACGGTAAATCATAGGCCCTTTCAATCGAATCTAATAGCTCTCGGTTTTTATTTGCTCCCAGATTGACAGTGTTATTCTCGTAAAGGTTCCAAAGCCGAAGCGCTATGAGAAGCTCCGACTTTTCAATGGCTTCCTTAGTAAAGGCAAGGATATTGCCAATATACGCCTCCTTACTCTGTAAGCCTTCATTCCCGTCAAAGCTGTGCAGGGAAAAGTTAATCTGGCGCAGGGCCGGCTTTGCCAGCAGCATGCCCCCCACCTTATGGATCAAAGTCCCATTGGTGGTGATATTGACTTTAGCTCCCATCTCATCGCATAAATCCAGAAACTGTCCTAGCTCAGGATGAAGCAGCGGTTCGCCTTTGACGTGAAAAAAGAGAAAGCGGGTATGGCCTTTAATCTCGGCCAAAATGTGGCGGAAGGTTTCGAGGCTCATGAATTCAAGTTTACGCCTTGTCTGCGGGCAAAAATCGCATTGGAGATTGCAGGCGTTGGTAATCTCTATATAAATCCTTTTGAATTGTTTCACGAAGGTCTCCTGTCTATATTTATGCAAATCCTAAGCTTACCTAGCATAAGCTGCATCATTAATCCTATCATAACACATTTGACTTTGGCTATGATGTAAATGATCGCCAAGCAGCCCGAAAGGCAGGCAAGGCGAACCTTTCTCTCTCATCCTCATATACTAATATCAGGACAAGTGTAGGCAAACTGTAAAAAATGATAATGAGGAATAAATTATGATCAATCAGATTCCCTGCGAGATCCAACGAGGTTTCAACGTCACAGGGAGTGATACATATTCCATAGCTATAGCCATAGACTCAAACAACACGCCCTATGTCGCCTATCAGGATAGCGGAAATGGAAACAGGGTAACTGTGAGAAAATTTGATGGCGTAAGCTGGATTGTTGTTGGAAGCCCGGGCTTTTCAGCCGGTGTGGCAGACTATATATCCATGGCCATCGACAGAAATAATACGCCTTATGTTGTTTACCGGGATGAAGCTAATTCCGGCAAAGCAACGGTTATGAGGTACAATGGAACAAGTTGGGTAACAGTAGGAATGGCAGGCTTTTCACAAGGTGAGGTAGCGTATACCTCAATAGCCATAGAC
>JAOABT010000004.1 GCA_026418215.1 Clostridia bacterium
TGCCTGTAGTTGGCTGTATGAGCCGTGGTTCATCATTTTTTAGAACAATTCTTATGGACTGCCTTGGAGAACCCAGGCCCATGGCCATCTCCGGGCATACCGGTATAAGCTCGGCAAAACCCTTGAGCTCGTCCACCAGCAGGCTCTTATGCTTTTGTCCTCGTATATCGCAATCCTCAAAGCCCAAACACGAGCTTACAAGGATTCTGGGTCGCGCATAAACCATTTCTCTACCTCAAAATGTAATACTCCACTATTTTGGTTGGTTTTTATGGCTGCTATGCTGCATTTAAAAGAGTTTTCTTTTACTTTTTATCACAGATTCGATATAATCATTCCAAATGGAAATTTTTACTTTTAGCGAGGTTTTATGGACATTCTTGCCTACCTCAAAGGAAGAAAGGGTGCTTACGAGGATTATCCCTTCGGACCTGAGCCTTTGGTCATGAAGGTCTGTTCAAGGATGTTTGCCCTTGTCTCCTCCCATCAGGGTGTTATTTCCCTTTCCTTGAAGTGCGATCCTCTCATTGCCCAGGCTTTAAGGCAGCAATACCCTTCTGTAACACCGGGCTATCATTTAAACAAACAGCACTGGAACACGGTTCGGCTTGACGGAACCGTTCCCGATGCTCAGATTCTCTGGATGATCGACCATTCCTATGAGATGGTCACGAAAGGCTTAAGCCGCAAGGAAAAGCAGCAGCTCCTTTTTAAAACGCCATAGAGGTGCAGAAAATGGATGAGATAGCCCAAACACGGGATTACTGTATCTGCCTCATGGATCGACTTGAGGACAGAGCCGTTTCAGAGAGGCTGATCGAGGAGGTTGGCTCCTATAAGCTTCCGAAAAAGGCTAAAGGCCTTCAAAGTGATATGACCTACGCAAACTCAAGCTTACTGGTGATTAAGCCGGGCGAAGCGCTCAATGCCGAGCAACAGGCTATATTGAGCGCATCAAGATGGCTTATGGTCATATGTACGCCTCTGGCCCGGGAGGACGAAGGTATCCGCGGCGTCATCAGGTGCTTTATGCGCCAAAAGGGTCGGGACCCTATTCTGCCCATTCTTCTTGAAGGAGAGCCTCAAAGCGCCTTCCCGCCGGAGTTTTTCAAAGAACGGGTCACCCAAATGACCTTCGCCAATGGTCAAACACAGACCTTCAACGAGGTTATTGAGCCGCTGGCCATTGATTTGCGTTCCTCTGACCTTAAAGGGTCCTTGTCCCTCATCCGCCATGCCAAAATCAAGGTCGTTGCGGCATTGATAGGCGTGAGCTATGATACCCTCGAGCAGCGCCACGACAAAAGGATGCGCAGGCGTCTTAGAATACTGGCCTCTGTCATTCTGTCGGTTCCCATCATTCT
>JAOABT010000088.1 GCA_026418215.1 Clostridia bacterium
AACATCATGCTGGCCAACAACATCTGTGATATTGAAGATGACTTCGTGAACAAGCGCTACACCCTGCCCATTCAAATCGGCCGCAAAAAGGCACTCTTTGTATATGACGCCTTGTATGCCCTGTGCTATGCGGATATTGCCGTTTTCCTTGTGCTGGGATATCTGCCCATTTTCAGCCTCCTGTCGTTCATCACCCTGTTTATGCTTTATAAAAACATAAAGGCTTTCCATGCGCTGCAAACCAAGAAGGACACCTTTATTCTGACAGTACAGAATTTCATGCTCCTTATGGTTCCGCTCATTTTAAGCCTTTTTATCGGATATCTTTATAACACTTTTATTTAACGGTTCGCTTCGTTCTGATAGATTTCCTTCAGGATGACGGCGTCGTCAGCCATGGTATCCCGGGATTCGCAGATAATGACGGGCTCCAGCTTAAGGGCATGAATCGCCTGCGCCAGCGGCTCAAAGCTGGGTCCGTATTCCACATCCTTATAGGCCCAATGCTTCTTTTCCCCGCCCTTACCGAATTCCACTCTGCTGAAATGGATCTGGACGTTGTGCAGCCTTTCTGATCCCAGATACTTCTCAACGGTCTTGAATACCTTGATAAAATCATTCTTGGTCTTCATGCCGCCATGGGTTGCTGCGTGCATATGCGCAAAGTCTATGCAGGGAATGAGCCGTTCATCAACGCTGCACAGCACAATCACCTCTTCCAGGGTGCCCAGCTGGTTGGTTTTCCCCAAGACCTCGGGACAGATGGTCACATCCATAAGGCCCTCCGCATCCGCCTGCTTAATAGTCTCGAGAAGGGTGTCAACAGCAATTTCCACAGCTGTTTCTCTGGAAACGCCCGATACATATCCCGGATGGGCCACAATGCGGCCCGCTCCCATGATCTTGGCTATTCGAAGCGTATTAAGGATGTAATTCACCGATTTCTCGCGCTTTTCAGCCTCGGTGCTGGAAAGATTGATATAGTAAGGCGCGTGAATACTTAATCGGATTCCAAATTCCCTGCACTTTTCGCCGATCTCCCTGGCTGTCTCATCCTTAAGGTGGATACCTTTATTGCATTGATATTCGTATGCATTGAGGCCCATGTCATGCAGCCATTGCGGCATTTGCCACGAATGTTCAAAGCCCTGATCATAAAAGCTGTTTGAGTTCCCCGCCGGTCCAAACCAAATCATATTACCTTCCTCTAAGCCTTAAGCAAGTACCTTATGACTTTCTTTAAGCTGCTCTCTGATCTTTATTTTCTGAGGGCATTTGGTCTCGCATATACCGCACTCGGTGCAGGCATCTGCCCTTTTACCGGGAACCCAGGAGTTTGTTCCGATTTCTGCGTAGCCGTTCCTTGCGAACTGTTCGATTTTGTAGATTTTGTGATAATTCATCATGCGGAAAATGTGCGGAATGTTCACCTTCTTGGGGCATGGCACGCAATAATTGCAGCCGGTGCAGTAAAGCTCAGACAAACGTTCATTTTCTCTCATAAGCTCTTTAATGGCCTTAACCTCGGCATCACTTAAGGGTTCTCCATTAAGGGCCAGCGCGCAGTTTTCCTCAACCATTTTGAGGTTCTCCATACCCGATAGGGCGCAGTCGATGTTGCGGTTCGAGAATACAAAGCGCAGAGCCAATTCGACGCCGTTCTTAACCTTGATGCCGTTTTGTTCGGCAACCTCTTTAGGCAGCCCTGACACGCGTCCGCCACCGAGAGGCCCCATGACAACAACGCCCAGGCCCTTTTCGCGGGCATAAGCGATGGCTTCCTCAT
>JAOABT010000112.1 GCA_026418215.1 Clostridia bacterium
TTTATTATTATCAAGAGCTTGATGTTCAGGATATTGCAACCATACTGAAGATTCCCGGGGGAACTGTGAAAAGCAGGCTGTTTAAGGCCCGTAATCTGCTTCATGAAATGATGGGAGGTGAGGCTCATGGCTGAATCATTCATAAAAGGCGGACAACAAGGCAAGCAGGGAGAGAACCGTGCCTTGAATGATGACATCCTAAGACAAGCATTAAAGTCAGGGCTAACGAGCATAAACGCCTCAGACGAGCTTGTAAAAAGAACTCTGAATAGATGCAAGGAAGAAATTGATGCCGTTTCGCTTAACCAGTCAAGCAGAAAATTTAGTTACAGTTGGGTTTACAAGCTAGGTGCCCCAATTGCTGCTTGCGCACTGGTTGTCGTGTTGGCCTTCGGCTCGGGTAACCTCTTTACAGCTCGGCAAAAGACATCCAATCTGGCAATGCCTTCGGCGTCCGAGTCCGCAAGTCCCTCAGCTTCTGCTCTGCTTGACTCAAACTCGGCGATGAAAGCCAATGAAGCAGGTGCGGATGGCGTTTCAGCTCAGCAAAATGAGATTACACCTATGGCTAAGTTTGAAAAGCCTGTTTCTTCGGACAGCGCCTCCCGTTCCGTTGGAAATCAGGACTCCAATGGCTTTGCAGGTGAAGCAAGTCAAAAGCGTCTGGCCCCTGCCATAACCTCGCTTAACTCTTTACCAGGAAGCACGTTTGATATTGATGCTACTGAAAGTGTTCCAACTGCGGCTTTTGACGGCATTGTGGCGGCCTACAATCAAGCTAATGCCTTAAACCTTATGCTTGACAAAGGTCAGGTGACGCTTGTTAATGCGCTGGCCCCGTCGGGTGCCGCCAAGAGTACCTTCCAAAATGCCAAAAATACTGATGTCATCCTAAGTGGAAACCGTTACTGGATGCTTCCGTTAAAGAATCAGAACGGAGCTGTGGAAGCCGTGTTGGCCGTAAACACCTATAACGACAATGATCCGGCTCAACCCATATCAAGCAACGAAATTCTCTACAAAAATGGAGAAGAAGGCTATAAGGCCAATGCTTTGGGAGCAGGGCCGTCTGTGTACCAAACGTTGCCGGAAGTTTTCGACACGGCCAGCTTGAAAGCCCTTTTCGAGGCTTCGGGTTATTCAAACATTTCGGATCTTGTTATTGTAGACATCAATTACGGTATGGATTTCATGGCTTTTGCCAAATCCGATGGAAAAGAGCTCGGTATGCCACTTTTAACAAGCGGAAATTTTCTGGGACTTGAGAATAGAAAGGTTTACCTGAGAGATGAGCTTTTCAAGTTCATTGTGCAAGCACTTGCTCCATAGGGCTTGGATTCATAAAGTATAGCCTTACCTTACGCATGCTTCCGAAAAGGTAATACTGGATGCTTCAGGTCAGCCGGATTCTAAGGACCAAAAAAGCTTTGAAAATTATGCCGTTATCCCTGCGAAATTTATAGCCAGGTACAAAATCACAGACGGGACGGAAAGAGTAACTTTTTACCGAGAAACACCTGCACACGTGAGCAGGCAGTTAAATTCCTTGTCGTTTGCTATCTAAATAAGGATCAGTATCCGACAAAATCGGGGGGCATGAGCATCATGGCATGTAGAGGCTTTTGCAATGCTGAAAGCCTCTTTTTTGTAAGGCTTTTGGGAAAACGTGCTGATGGTTAGAACCTAATAAACGAAAGCTGGCTTGACGACTATGTTTTAAGAATAAATAAAAATGAAAATAAGGTGTTGACAAAAGGTTCATACCCATGTAATATAGTACATGCGGTTCGCACGAGCCGGAACATAATGTGGGGGAATTCCCGAGCGGCCAATGGGGGCAGACTGTAAATCTGTTGTCTGACGACTTCGGTGGTTCGAATCCACCTTCCCCCACCAAAAAACGATGTATCGCAAGATACATCGTTTTTTCTTTGTGTGCGCCCGGCGGGCGCACGTTCTAACGGGTGAAAGTCCTGAATCCGCCCGGCAGTGGGAAGGATATAGCCGAAGGCAAGGGTGTCCATCGTGAGGTGGAATCTGAAGGAAGCTGGAGGAGTGCCAAAACGGTAATCACGGTGCTGTGAGAGGACGGGAGTTAATCACTCCCTCCTACTCGATTCTAAGCATGTTCCTAACGCACCAGTGCTTATATATAATATGTAATCTAAATATTCACAAAAGCCGGAAGAATGACTCTAATATTTTTGTTCTTTTTAACAAAAAGTATTGAATTCGCGTACAGCCTTGATATAATAAATGTAACGGGTTACATTGTGGAATGTGAATATTAATGAGTTATAGCAGCGTAAGTAGCACCGGATATCATTTTTTTTGAAGCTAAATGTAATCGGTTACATATGGAGGTCCTATGAGTACTATTCAAGATGTTGCAAGACTTGCAGGTGTTTCGGTAGCGACAGTATCCCGTGTTCTGAATAATAGTCCTTCGGTGACAGCAGAAACAAAGGACCTGGTTAACGAAACCATTAAGAAGCTAAATTATCAGCCCAACCTGTTAGGAAGAAACTTAAGAAGATCCCAGACAAAAATGATTCTGGTGCTGCTGCCCAATATTTCGAATCCTTTCTATGCCGGCATTGTAAAGGGTATTGAGGATGTAGCCCATAAAAACGGCTATAACGTCATGCTTTGCAATACCGACTCCGATGTCAGCCGTGAGCGCATTTATATGGATCTCTTGCGCAATCGTCTTTCTGACGGGGTTATTTTTATGGCGCCTGAGGTTAACAAGGAGGAACTCACCGAAATTGGCAAGCTCTATCCTGTGGTCCAATGCTGTGAATATAAGGAGGGGGCCAGTGTTTCTCATGTCTCCATCGATAACTTCTCAGCCGCCTATAAGGCCACTCGTCATCTCATCGGCTTAGGTCATAAAAGGATAGGCTTTCTGGGTTGCCAGAATACCTTTATTTCTACGATTCAGCGCGAAAACGGCTATAAAAAAGCTCTTGCCGATCATGATATCCCCTTCGACCAAACCCTTGTAAAATACGGGGATTATGGCTTTACAAGCGGGGTAAGGGCCGGCAAGCAGTTTATGGCTATGAAAGAAAGGCCCACAGCGCTGTTTGCGATTTCGGACATGATGGCTATCGGTGCTATTAAGTCAGCAAAGGAGGAAGGGCTTCGCATACCTGAGGACCTTGCCGTAGTGGGCTTTGATAACATCAGCTTTGCCGCTATGTATGATCCAATGCTGACCACCATCTCCCAGCCTAAATATGACTTGGGCTGTGCTGCCATGGATCTTGTCCTAAGGCGCATACGCGGTGAGCTGGATCAGCCTGAAGACTTGTTTTTAGAGCATGAATTCATAATCCGGGAATCTACAGTTAAATAAAAAATAAATTTTAAAGGTGGAAGAAACTATGATTCGAGTTACAGTATGGAATGA
>JAOABT010000139.1 GCA_026418215.1 Clostridia bacterium
GTGGGCTCGGAGATGTGTATAAGAGACAGGTTTTGGGCGATGTTGTATGCGGAGGCTTTGCCGTTCCCATCCGCGAGGGTATCGCTGAACATGTCTTCACCGTCTCCTCGGCTGATTTTATGGCAATTTACGCCGCTAACAACCTGTTCAAGGGCATACATAAGTATTCAAATGCCGGAGGAGCTCTCTTAGGCGGAGTCATTGCCAATTCCATCAATGCGCCCTATGCCCGAGAAATCATTGATGATTTCGTTAAGCAGACCCATACGCAGGTTGTGGAATATGTTCCAAGATCGGTCACCGTTACCCAGAGTGAGCTTCAGGGAAAAACCACCATTGAGGCAGCGCCGAATTCCCAACAAGCGAAGGTTTCCAAGTCTCTAGCCAAGAGGATTGCCGAGCACACCGAATCCAAGGTGCCGGCTCCCCTGGATGTGCATGAGCTGAGAGCCTGGGCTGCAAAATGGGGCGACTACCTGCTGGCCTTGGAAACGGGCGAAGTCAGGACGGAGGCGGCCAGTATCTAGCCTTCATACCGAACTAGCTTATCAAAGGCTGGATGACGACGGTAGTCCTCGTTACCTGGATAATGAGCTTGGAAAATGTGTTTTGTTAATCCTTTATCAGTTAACCAAACTCAAAATATGAGTAAACAGATAGGTAAAGTATCAAAGATTAAGTGTCGCAGCAGATCATTATGAAAATGAAACGAATTTAATGGAGGATGAAAGAAATGAAAAAGATGAAATTGATCAGACTACTAGCAGGAGTTTTAACACTGGTACTTCTATTCACAGGCTGCGGAAGCAACAAGCAGGCCTCGGCGAATCAGCCCAAAACCATCATCATCGGCACAGGAAATGGTTTCAAGCCCTATTGCTATCTGGACGACAACAATAAGCTGGCAGGCTATGAGTATGAGGTTCTCAAAGAAGTCAATAAGCGCCTTCCCCAATACAAATTTGAATACCAGACCTTTGAATTCAAGAATATTCTTATCAGCCTCGGTGCCAATAAGATTGACGTTGGTGCCCATCAATTTGAAAAGAATCCCGAGCGCGAGCAGAAATACCTTTTTGGAACGGTTCCCTATACAACCTTTATTTTGAGAATCACCGTTGCAAAGGACAGAACCGATATCAATTCCCTTGCGGATCTTCACGGCAAAAAGGTTCAGGTCTCCCCGGGAAGCAATGACGCCTATGTCCTTGAAACCTACAACAAGGAACATGACAATGCCATTGAGCTGGTCTATTCCTCATCTGACAATGCCACAACCGTCAAGAACATTGAGGATGGGCGTATTGATGCCTTCATCTCAATAACAAGAATTGTGGATTCCCTGAACAAGACCTATGGCGACAAGCTTAAGACTGTGGGCGACCCCATTGCCAGCTCAAGCACCTACTACATCTTCAGAAAAGAGGATACGCAGCTCCAGAAGGATTTTGACAAGGCGCTGCAATCCCTGAAGGATGACGGCACGCTTTCAAAAATCTCCATCGATGTTTTAGGCGGAGACTATACCACCAACGACTAAAACGTGACACCGCCCCCTGGTTCCGGTACATCTCTCGTTTGCACAAATTCCTGGGATGTACCGGAGTATTTTTAGCAACACACAGACTCTGGAGGTACTTATGGGAGACTTCTTCAATTTCCAGCTTATTTTTACCTATCTGCCCAAGCTGTTATCACGCCTGCATGTCACCCTGCTTATTGTGGTTCTGGCTACAGTAATAGGAACCTTGCTAGGGGCTGGATTAGCCTTCATAAGGCTTTACAGAATACCTGTACTAAATCAGCTCACCGTTCTTTATATCTCTTTCATACGGGGAACTCCCATTCTTGTTCAGATGTTTATTGTCTACTACGGCCTTCCAACACTTTTGATAGTGTTCGGTATCGATATCAACCGTTGGGATAAGCTGATTTTCATAATCCTGACGTATGGATTGAATGCAACAGCCTTCCTCTCTGAGATTTTCAGGGCATCCATCGCAAGTGTGCCTCTGGGACAGTCTGAGGCCGCCTACTCAGTGGGTATGTCTAAGCTTCAGACTTTTGGACGCATTATTGCTCCACAAGCCTTCAGAATAGCGCTTCCGAGCTTCGGGACCAATCTTGTGGGGCTTTTGCAGGATTCCTCTTTGGCCTTTACACTGGGTGTCGTGGACATCATGGGTCAGGTTCAGTCCATCGGTGCCCGAACCTATCGTTCCTTTGAGGGCTATGTCGCAGCCGGTATCATCTTTCTAGCTTTAAGCATCCTCGTTGAAAAAGGCAGCACGGTGATAGAGAAAAGGCTTGTCATCAAGCACATATAAAACGTCAGGTCAGGTGAGACTATGGGATTTGACTTAAGCTTCATGCTGGTTGCATTA
This sequence comes from Clostridia bacterium, assembly GCA_026418215.1. Taxonomy (GTDB): domain Bacteria; phylum Bacillota; class Clostridia; order DSM-8532; family DSM-8532; genus DTU059. The sequence goes on from JAOABT010000139.1 coordinate 2,385, forward strand.
AAAGCAGCCTTACGGTATACACCCACAACGTTATTACTGGCTTTGGTGCCTCTTGTCATCGGCCTTGTCTTTGGCACACTGATTGCCTTGATCCGCGTATTTCATGTCAAGTGGCTTCATCAGCTCTCAAAGGTTTTTGTCGTGGTCGTCAAAGGCATCCCGGTCGTTCTGCTTCTCTTGATCACTTATTTCACAGTCATCCAGATTTGGGATGTGCTGGCTGATAAGCTAGGCCTTTCACTGCACGCCAAGGATATTGATATGAAATGGGTGGCCATTGTGGCCCTATCCTTTTTTGCCATAGTCAACATCTCGGAAGCTGTTCGCGGTGCCTTGGTTTCTGTTGGAAAGGGTCAATACGAAGCCGCCTATTCCATCGGCTTATCAAAGCTGCAGACATTACGTCGGGTTGTTTTGCCACAGGCCTTTCCTGTTGCCATACCCATGCTTTCCAGCAGCCTGATTGGCCTTATCAAGGGATCCTCGCTGGCCTTCATGGTTTCGGTAACGGATCTGATGAATGGGGCCCTCATTCAGGCAACCGCCAACTATAAATTTCTCGAGGCCTACATTGCGGCGGCCATTGTCTATTGGGGTCTGTGCATCCTGATAGAGAAGTGCTCTTACATGCTAGAGAAGCGTTTGAAGGTCAGTCAGTAGAAAGGAGGGCATTATGAGCCAAGGATACTCAGGGATACGGGAAAGCCGTTCCTTTACCTATAACGATTGCGGCGGCGGCAGTCTGGAGCTTGCCGACGGCTTTCGTAAAAAATGCTTGAAAAACGCAGACAGAAGCTTCAGTCAGGGTCTTCAGTGCCAGCAGATCAACAGCCTGTCAGCGCTCATGTCCATGGAAGATTCGGTTTTTATCGTTCATTCACCTCAGGGCTGCGTGGGCTGCACCACCATGGCAACAGATTTGTACCGTGTGGGGCAGGCCCACAGGGGTGTTTACCCCATCAGGAGCCCGAGACTCATTGTGACCAATTTTGATGAGAACGATATCATACAGGGTGGTGAGGCCAAGCTGCGAAAGGCCATAGAGTTAGCTGAGGAACGCTATCACCCGAAGCTTATTTTTATTTTTACGTCCTGTGCTTCAGGCATTATCGGCGACGATGTGGATGCCGTAGCCGGTGAGCTCCAAGAAACCATAAAGCCCATTCTGGTTCCCATTCATTGTGACGGGTTTAAGTCCAAGATATGCGCATCGGGATTTGACGCGGCCTTCATTGCCATTGCAAAGCATCTTCTGGAGCAAGGGGATCAGCAAAAGGAAGCAGGGCTCATCAACCTTTTTGCACCGACGACGGTCAGCTATAAGGATCAGCTCGAGATTGAGCGTATGCTCGGCATTCTGGGACTTAAGGCCAATTATATCCCGTTTTACAGCTCTCTTGAGAAAATACGAAGAATCCCCGCCGCGCAGGTATCAACAGCCATTTGCAAGGTTTTCGCGGATGAATTCATGAAGGAGCTGCATGAAAAGTATCAGATTCCCTTTTCACATACCGTCATGCCGATTGGTGTGCGCAATACGGATAAATGGTTCCGTGGGGTTGCCGCTCTAGTGGGCAAGGAAAAGGAGGCGGAGGAATACATCGAAAGCGAGCATAAACGCATCATGCCTCTGGTGGAGGATATCCGGCGGCGCCTTGAGGGCAAAAGGGTCTTTATCTGCGGAGGAACAGGCAGATCCTTTGCCGCTGCGGCCCTTATTGATGATTTCGGCATGAAGCTTGTCGGCCTCGAAACGCCCACTTATGACGCAGATGCCCAGGAAGACATCGAATACCTTAACAGCATCCATGGCGATTACATAGTGGACATCGCCAATATGCAGCCCTTTGAACAGGTCAATCTGGTCAACAGGCTTAAGCCCGATGTCTTTATCGGTGTTCCCTCGTGGTCAGCCAGACTGGGTATCCCAACCACCCATGTTTTAGATATGAAGCGTCCGACCATGGGCTATGACGGCATGCTCTATTTGGGAAACAAAATCGCTGACCAGATAGAAAATCCGGGCTTTAACAAGAAGCTGGCCCGGCATGCCAGACTTCCCTATAAAAAATCGTGGTATGAGGAAAGCCCGTTTAGATTCATCAAAAGCCTTGAGGGATAGAGAGGAGATAGCCTATGTCAGTCATTACAGAAAGTCCGAGGGGCAACTGTGCTTTAGGCGGTGTCAATGCTGTCCTTTCGGCGGTGAACCGCGTCATTCCCATTTATCATGCGGGCCCCGGCTGCTGCATGCAGACGGCTGCCGGGGAGGCTGGTCAGGCAGGCGGGAGATCCCCCTTCTATGTGTCCAGCGTTTCGACACCCTGCACCAACATGCTGGAGCGGGATGTCATCTTCGGAGGAATCGACCGTTTGCGTGAAACCGTTGAGGGAGCCCTTGAAATCATGGAAGCAGATGCGTTTTTTGTCCTGACCGGCTGCACCGCAGGTATTATTGGTGATGATATCAAGAGCCTGACAGACGAATTCCGGGTAAAAGGCCACCCTGTTTACCCCATTGAAACACCCGGATTCCTTGGAGAAAGCTATAGGGGTTATGAAATCGCCTTTAAAGCATTCTTGACCCACCTGGTGGAAGCCTCCGGGAGGCAGCCCGATCTTGTTAATCTTTTTGGAATCATGCCCTACCATGATCCCTTTTGGGAGGGAAGCTTTGAGGAGCTCACACGTATTCTGGAAAAGCTTGGCCTTAGAGTTAACACGTTTTTTACAAGGCACCAGGGTGTTGAGACCATACGAACCTCATCAGGAGCGGCCTTGAACATTATCGTGTCGCCGTGGCTTTTAAAGAGTGCTGCAACGGAGTATGAAGAACGTTTTGGCGTGCCGAGTTTGCGCTGGCCGGGCATTCCTGTTGGTGCCACTGATACCTCGGCGTTTCTAAGAGCGGTGGGCAAGGCCTTGGGCCGTGAAAAACAGGCAGACGAGGTCATCGCACAGGAAGAGGACTATGTTTACAGCTACCTTGAAACCGCCATTGGAGCGTTAAGCTGGAAACGCTTTGCTGTTGTAGGCGATGCCAATACCGTTGTGGGTGTCACCCGTTATTTGGCCAATGACTACAGCTTCTCGCCCATTGTGGTCATTATTACTGATCCGGTATTCAGACGGGAGGATAAGGAGCGTATTCTGAAGCAATTGACCGAGCTTGAATATGCCCGCCCGCCCAAGGTCTATTTTGAGAATGATCACTGGAACATACGAAAGGCTCTCGACGAGAGCGGTGAAATCACCCTGCTAATCGGCAGCACCAACGAGCGTGAGTATGCTATGGAGAAAAATATTCAGTGCAGCGTGATTTCTTACCCCATTACGGACCGTTTGATTTTCAATAGAACATATGCGGGCTACAGGGGAAGTCTCACCCTTATTGAGGACCTCTATGACAATCTTTAAATAGTAAGGCGTGGGCAGCGGCGGCTTTTATTAGCGTATTGCTGAGATTTACATGACGGAGGACATTTGATGATAGAAGTAAAAGGAGTTCACAAGGCTTTCGGTAAAAATGAGGTGTTAAAGGGTGTCGATGTCACCGTGGAAAAGGGCGAGGTTGTGGTCATTCTAGGGCCCAGCGGGTCGGGTAAGACCACGCTGCTTCGCTGCCTCAATTTCCTTGAAAAGGCTGATGCGGGTGCCATCACCATCGGCGATACCCATGTCAGCTTCAAGCATGCCACCAAAAAGGAAATTGCCGCTGTTCGCAAGAAAACAGCCATGGTATTTCAAGGCCATAATCTTTTCCATCATAAAACGGCGCTTGAGAATGTCATGGAGGGGCTTGTCACAGCCAGAAGGGTGCCAAAACTGACAGCGGAAGCCGTGGGCAAGCAGATGCTCGACAAGGTGGGCCTTTCAGATAAATACAACGCCTATCCCTGCCAGCTTTCAGGCGGGCAGCAGCAGCGCGTGGGTATCGCAAGAGCCTTGGCGCTAAATCCCGAGGTTATCCTTTTTGACGAGCCCACCTCAGCCCTTGATCCTGAGCTGGTGGGAGAGGCTCTGAGGCTTATGAAAAAGGTAGCCAAGGAGGGGATCACCATGATTGTGGTGACCCATGAAATGTCCTTTGCATCCGATGTGGCAAGCCAGGTCATCTTTATGGACGGAGGGGTTGTTGTTGAAAAAGGGACACCCCACGATATTTTTTCAAATCCCAAGGAGGAAAGAACGCGTCAGTTCCTGCGGCGTATTTTGCCGGACAACAACTACGTGATCTAAGTCAAGGCAGAACCAGCAAACCCTTTCTCAGTAAAAACATTGTAAATAAGGAGTGACAATAGATGAGCATCAATCTTCATGTTTCCAGCGCCGGTACCCGAGAAAACCGCCTGGGCTCCATAACGGGCTATAACGGCGATCTCAAGGACCTGGTACAGCAATCAAAATGCGGCTCTCTGAAGGATCGCGATCGATGCTTCAGCCAATCAAGCACCTGTCTGTCGGGCTGTGCTCTCGGTCAGTTGTCGGGAATTCGGGATATCGCTATCATCAACCATGCCCCCTCGGGCTGCACGGCTACGGCTGCGGGTGTGGACGTCCTTAACAGGCAGCTTGCCTCTAAAATTGGGATTACCAATGCCACGGTCTTCATCGGAACCAATATGGATGAAAAGGACACTGTTTTCGGGGCAACCCAGGGCCTTCGCGAAATTGTGCTGGAGGTGTACAACCGTTATCAGCCTAAGGCCATCTTTATAGGCACCTCCTGCGTTACCGGCATTATCGGCGAAGACGTGGACAGCATTGTAGAGGAGCTGAAGGAGGAGATCCCCGTCCCGATAGCTGCCGTTCATTGCGAAGGCTTTAAATCGCGCATTTGGGCTTCAGGCTTTGATGCGGCTGACCATGCGGTGCTTACAAGCCTTGTGAAGCCCCCCGAAAGGAAAAACAATGTCATCAACTTCAAAAATTTCTTTGAAAGCGCCCGGGCTGAGATTACAGAGCTGTTTGCCAATTTCGGTGTAAGACCTCAGTTCCTTTACCAGAATGCTACGGTCGAAGAGCTTTCTAAGCTATCAGAATCGTTGGCGACTGTCTGCATATGCGGAACACTGGGCACTTATCTTGGAAACGCCCTGGAGGAAAACTATGGCGTGCCCTATGTCAGAACTATCAATCCCCTTGGAATTACCGGCTTTGAGACCTGGCTCCGCGAGATCGGGAGAGTCATTGGAAAGCAGGAGGAGGTGGAAGCTTATCTTGAAAGAGAAAGGGCTGTTTATCTTCCAAAGATTGAGGAAGCCAAAAAGGAGCTGAAGGGCTTGAGGGCCGTGATCGGCATGGGTCCCGGCTATACCTTCGAGGTGTCGCGTGTCCTTCAGGAGCTCGGCATGGAGGTTGTATGGGCAGCCGCATGGCATTACGACAAGCAGTACGACAACGGGAAAACGCCCGCGTCATTGGATTACCTTATTGAAAACTCCCCGAACAATTTCAAGCTGAGTGTGGCTGATCAGCAGAATTTCGAGATTCTGAACATCCTGAATGACTATCAGCCCGACATCTATTTCTCACGACATCCGGGAACGACGGTCTGGGCCATCAAGCAAGGCATTCCGGCTTTGTATGTGGCCGACGAGTACATGATTTTCGGCTATAAGGGCACCCTCAATTTTGCCCAATCCATTCTTGCCACCGTCAAGAACCGGAGCTTTGAGAAGAATCTTGCTGCACGGGCCAAGCTGCCCTACACCTCCTGGTGGTATCAGCAGCATAACGCAGCATTTTTAAAGGAGGAAGCTTAAAGCTATGAGTAAGATTCTTGATCAACCACGCTATAAATGCGCCATGGCGGCCATGCAAACGGTTCACGGCATTACACGGG
>JAOABT010000212.1 GCA_026418215.1 Clostridia bacterium
ATGAGCTTGGGCTTAACCTCCAGCGCAGTTTTTCTTAAGGCATCGTAATCAATTCTTGCGTCTTTTTCATTCACACAGTAAGGCACCGGCTTAAAATACTTACCGGACATGTTGAGCGCCATACCATGGCTTAAGTGACCACCATGAGCCAGGTTCATGCCCATGTAGGTATCGCCGGGGCTTAAAATGGCATAAAAGACAGCCATATTGGCCTGAGCACCCGAATGGGGCTGCACATTGGCGTGTTCTGCTCCGAAAAGCTCCTTCGCACGGTTGATGGCAAGAACCTCTACCTCATCAACGTGCTCGCATCCGCCGTAATACCGCTTTGCGGGATAGCCTTCAGCATATTTATTGGTCAAGGGGGTTCCGGTCGCTTCCAATACAGCCTTGCTGACAAAGTTTTCGGAGGCAATCAGCTCGATTTTGTTGGTCTGACGGTTTATCTCTGCGGCTATTGCCCTGGCAACCTCTGGATCTACTCTCTCCACTTCTTTGAACTCAAGCATTGTTCTACTGTCCTCCCATGCATCATATAAGAAAGATTATAATGTTTTTTAAAAGAATGTGTCAACTAAAATGCATAATTATACAAGGTTCTCACATTTCCTCTGGGCTCGGCTGCGTTTTTTTGTCCAAGCGTTCTAATGATGCCGCATCCAGGAACATGAGCGAAGTCAGCCTTTGGGAGACCATAATGGTAATGACCTCAAGGAAGGATGCAATAAAGGTGGACAGCATGGCATTGTTGATGTCGATGGCGAAAATGCTGATAAGCCAGCTGATGCATAAAGGCCATAAGGCATTCATGATAATATTTTTCTTGGAGTTTTTCGTAAGCTCCAAGGATTTTTTGAAATTGCGGAAAATACCGATATCAAACTCAATGATGAGAAGATCCTTGAAAAGGAAAAGCGTATTAAGGGCTAATACCGCTACAGGAAGTAATATGGTGAGAACAGAGAATATGGGGATGATCATGGTAGCGACGCCCAAAGTAAGTACAAGCAGCATGATGCCGAAATAAAAGGCTATATAAAACAGGACATTGAAAAGTATCAGCTTGGGAAGCCTTGAAAAAAAGACACCCGCCCGCTGAAGGCCTGTTTTGGCGGGGTGCGTCATGCCAAAGTAATAGTAGGTTCCGTAAAACAGACCTACCAAAAAGGAAAGCGCCTTAATGGCAAAAATGATCATAAGCATGGTAAAAAAGGCATTCATGGTGTTGATGTAAAGGTCGGAGTTTAAGAAGTTCAGGTCAAAGGCTCCCGATGTAAGCTGCGTCTGAAGCTTGGTGTTGATCTGCTCGAAATTCTTGAAAAAAGCCTGAGTATAGGGCATGGCGAAAACATAGCCGCCAAATATGACCGCCAGCTGAATGACAAAGATGATCTGTGCTACAACAGGCTTTTCCATATCATAAAACTTGAGGGATTCCTTAAGATAATAGTAAATGGGTTTGACTTTGGAGTTGGGATTGAGCCGATTATCCATTTTTTCTTCCCCTAACTAATTTAATCTCCTGGGGTGTCAGGTAACGCCATTGACCCAGCTTCAAAGCACCCAGCTGCATCCTTCCGAGAGCCGTTCTTTTAAGACGCAGAACGGGATGTCCAACCTCCTCAAACATGCGCTTGACCTGACGGTTTCTGCCCTCGTGAATGACAACCTTGATGACCGAGCTCTTATCCTTGATTTCAATTACGTCGATATCGGCAGGTGAGGTCGGCTTACCATCAAGCGGGATGCCTCTCCTAAGCTTCTGAAGGTTTTCGTTTGAAGGCAGGCCCATAACCTCAGCAAGGTAGGTTTTAGCTGTTTCCTTACTTGGGTGGGTGCTCTCATAGGCAAAATCACCATCATTGGTCAAGAGGATGAGCCCTGTGGTATCGTAGTCGAGCCTGCCAACAGGATAAACCCGCTCCTCGACATCCCGAAGAAGATCCAGAACCGTCTTTCGGCCTTCCGGGTCTGAAACAGTCGTCACATAGCCAGAGGGCTTGTTAAGGATAACATAAACCAGCCGCTTTTCTTTATGAATAGGCTTACCCTCTACCTCAACCTTATCCTTCTCGGAGACCAGCGTCCCCATTTCGGTGATCACCTTGCCGTTAACTCTGACCTTGCCCATGCTGATAAGCTCTTCAGCATGCCTTCTCGAAGCAATGCCGCAGTGGGCGATATATTTCTGTAATCTCATTTTTTCTTCCATTATTATCTACCATCCGTTCAAGCAATTATTATAACATAGTTTAACCCTGATTGCCATTTGCATTTACGTAAGCCAAAAATGGCCCATACATGCTATTTTTGTGAGGCTCTAAGCTTTCATTGCCTTGCGCAATATGCTAGAATTCAAAGGTGTTAAGCTTGGAAAGGTCTGGTAGACTTGAGAAGTAAGAAATTCAAAGCCCTTTTGCTGGGAACAATCCTCTTCGTGGCTATTTGTTATCACATAGATCTGCTTTCTCACTCGAAAGAATATGACGCATCTGCCGCCATGTTCTTTGATACGGCTCGTAAGGAAACTTTGATAAAACCCAGTTCAAGCGGCTCTTCAAAAGAACCCGAAGCTAAAAAGCAGAGTGGTACTCCCAGTTTGCAGCCAAAAAACTCCCCGTCTGCAACTCCAAATTCTAAAGGCTCTACAGGCTCATCACAAGCTAATGACTCGACTATTCAAACACCAGACTCAAGGAAAGGCGCCCCAGCCTCACCATCGCCTTCATCCTCTGCCCAGCCTTCATCGAGAGCTAAGCCTTCATCCAAGCCTGAAGCGACAAATACACCCAAGCCCCTGTCCCCCTCTAAAACTTCATCCCCGCCTGCACCTTCCTCATCCCCGCCAGCACCTTCCTCTTCCCCCGAAGCACCGAATACAACAACACTAAAACACGACAAAGCCAGCTTTTCGTCCGCATTACCAGCTTCTAATCAAGCTGACAAACATGCATCCCCAAAGGGTTCAGATACCGATACTGATGAGAAACCTTCTAAATCTCTCCTTCCCAAAGGCTTTGTTTATGTCAAAGAGGCCTTGCCCGATGCTAAGCTGGATATTCGCTACGCCACTAAGCATAACTTTACAGGTAAAACTGTTGACGGCTACCTCTCAAGCAACACCTGCATGACCGTTGAGGCTGCAGAAGCTCTCAAAAAGGCCTCGCTAGCATTAAAAGAAAAGGGTTACGGCATCCTGATATATGATGCCTACCGACCTAAGAGAGCCGTCAAGGCCTTTGTTAAATGGGGGAAAAGTCCTGAAGACAACCTTACAAATAAAGAATTCTATCCTGGTATTCCAAAGGCCGATCTATTCAAGCTTGGCTATATCGCAAAGAAATCTGCCCATTCACGGGGCTCTGCCGTGGACCTCACGCTATACGATCTCAAAACTGGAAAGCCCCTGGATATGGGCAGTTCCTTTGACTTTTTAAATTCAATCTCGAACCACGGCACCAATAGAATCAGTGAAAAACAAACCCAGAACCGAAATGTATTGAAAACCGTCATGAAAGCCAATGGCTTCAAAGAATTAAAAACCGAATGGTGGCATTATCAGCTAGTAAACGAGCCCTTCCGCGATACCTATTTTGACTTTGTCATTCAATAAGGCTTTGCCATCGTTCCAGCGCGCAAGTTGTGAAGTACAGAACCGTCATGGATGAGGGCGGAAGCTTACTTCTCTTATGTAAGTGATCAAGTACAGAACGATCATGAATGAGGGCGGAACCTTATTCTGCCTCGTGTATAAGTATCAACTAAATAGTCCGTTACATCTCCTATAAAAGTCAACTAATCCCCGAAGTGGTATGTAGCACTGGATCGCTCGGTCTTTCTGCCCGAAGCCCTTGTGAAAGAAGTGGCACTTGTAATATAATTGTTGAGTGCAAAATCGAATTGTATGAGAATAACGGAGGATCAATAGATGAAGCTCGGTATTGTCGGCCTTCCCAATGTGGGCAAGAGCACGCTTTTCAACGCCATTACAAAGGCAGGTGCCGAAAGCGCCAATTACCCCTTTTGTACCATAGATCCTAATGTGGGCATTGTAGCTGTTCCGGACGAAAGACTGGATACGCTGGCCAAAATGTACAACCCCAGAAAAGTGACCCCCACAGCCATTGAATTTGTGGATATTGCAGGGCTTGTCAAGGGCGCCAGCAAGGGCGAAGGTCTTGGCAACAAGTTCTTATCCCATATCCGCGAGGTCGATTCCATCGTCCACGTTGTCCGCTGCTTTGACGACGGCAACATTGTTCACGTCGAGGGCTCGGTAGACCCTGCCCGCGATATTGAGACCATCAACCTGGAGCTCATTTTCTCCGATATGGAAGCACTGGACAAGCGTATAGACAAGACCAGAAAGCAGATGAAGTCAGGCGATAGGAAGTATCAGATCGAGCTTGAGCTTTTGGAAAGCATCAAGGCAACCCTTGAAAAGGGTCTCCCTGCCCGCTCCATGACCTTTGACACTGAACAGACAGAATATGTGGAGCAGCTTTTTCTCCTCACTTGGAAGCCTGTGCTGTATTGCGCCAATGTTTCGGAGGACGGCATTGCAACCATTGAACAAAACCCTTATGTTGCAAAGGTTAGAGAAATAGCCAAGGCAGAAAATGCCGAGGTTATTGTCATATGCGCCAAAATTGAGGAAGAAATTGCACAGCTTGAGGAAGATGAAAAGAAAATGTTCTTGGAAGAGCTGGGTCTTTCCGAATCAGGTCTGGACAAGCTTATCAAGGCCAGCTACAAGCTTTTAGGGCTTATCAGCTACTTGACAGCAGGTGAACAGGAGGTTCGCGCCTGGACCATCGTGAAGGGTACCAAAGCGCCCCAGGCAGCTGGCAAGATTCACTCCGACTTCGAGCGCGGCTTTATCAGAGCCGAAATCGTGGCCTATAACGACCTTATCCGCTGCGGAACCTACGGGGCCGCAAGAGAACAAGGTCTTGTCAGGTCAGAAGGCAAGGAATACATCATGCAGGACGGCGACGTTACTCTATTTAGGTTTAACGTGTAAATAGGGATGTTTTTTTAGTATGGGACCCTATCAGAAATACTGACCTCTTCCCCACTGAAATAATATAGTCAGAATAAACTGAGCATAGCTGAATTCAGAACTATGCTCTTTTTGTTGCAAATTAGGGAGCACTTATCTGTAAGCCTTCTTACCCGGGTCGACTTCTATAAAAAATATGCTCCCCTCAAGAGCAGTTTCATCTTTACTGTCTCCAGAAGGGGAGCATACCAAACCCGTGGGCTTTATGGTTCTTTTCTAATGAGAGCATTTCATTTTGATAAGTCTTTGACCTTTTATTAAGGATAGACCTACCTGCCATATCGGTATTTCTTGTTTCGGCTTCTGATTCGGAACAGATTGATTCTTGTACCTAGCACGATTGCCCTAAGCCTTGGGCTTCTGGAGGCCGGTCGATTCTTTCTGGGGCTTTCGATCTCCTCTGCGATAAACTGGGCAAGATTGGCGGCCGCATACGGCAAGGACTGTACATATTCATTCTTTTCGATATTAGACTTATACCGGCTTAGGATATCGGTTTTCTGTATATCCTCAAGGATCATGTCGAATTCCTTCTCATTTTTGGCAAACCAACCCATTTGATTATCCACGCAAAAGTCAATATTACCTTTTTCATGGAGTGCGGCGCAGTGTGTAAAGATAGGCGGAACCTTCTTGACGAGCACCTCAAGCGTTGTGGAAGCACCTGCCTTGGCTATGGCAACATCCGAAGCAGATAAAAGCTCATGCATGTTGTCCACAAAACCCAAAACGGCAAGCTTTGTTTGTGATTCGCTTTTGGTCTTTAACCCTTCGAGCTCGCTAAAGAGCTCTAGGTTCTTACCGCAAACAGCAATAATATTGAACGGCAGTCCTCTTTGATAGATGGACTTGATATATTCGCTTGTATCACCGATGCCTTGCCCGCCTGAGGTAGCCAGGATAGTTTTCAGAGAGGCATCAAGGCCAAGGTCTTTAAGGATTTCTTCCCTTGTCAGGGTAATGTCCTTAAAAAACTTCTTGTTAAGCGGAAAAGGCATAACCTTGAGCTTACTCTTGGGCTGCCCCTGCTTCACCAGATAATCACGAGCCTCCCTGGTGGCGGCAATAACTGCCTCAATCCGGGAATTGACCCAGAGATTGTGGCCTCTCACAGGATCGGTCATATAGCTGTAAATTTTGTAGGAGAAATCGTAGCGCTCACGGGCAAACAGGGCCACTGAACTACAGAAGAAATGAGTGGAGAAAACAACATCCGGCCTGTATTTCAGGATATATTGGGTGCCTTTCCGGACAAATTGCTGGAAAAGCAGCTTCATGACAGTGTTTGACCTGGTAAGATAATTAAAGGAGTCCAGAAGCGCATTAAGGTTGGTCGTAAGCTCAGGTCTGGCCAATGCCCAGTCCCAAAAGCCTTTTAATACCTTGTCATCCCAATGTGCGCCGGATTCCTTTGCAAAATCGATTACGTCTACTTGAAATTGTCCGGGGTACAGCTCCTCGATAGCGTCCTTTACAGCAAGGGCAGGCATCCTATGCCCGCCGCCAGCTTCAATCATGGGTATTAAAATTCTTTTCAAATTATCAGCTCCAAAGTTTTTGGCTATTCTCTGTTCTCATTAAATATGATGTTTACAGCCTTCATAGGAGAAACGGTTGATATCGCGTGTTTGTAAACCAGCTGCTGCTTTCCTTCGCTGTCAAGAACCACGGTAAAATTGTCAAAGCCCTTTACCATGCCTCTCAGCTGGAAGCCATTCGTCAGGTAAACCGTTACAGGAACATGTTCCTTTCTCACCTGATTTAGAAAAACGTCCTGTAAATTAATGTTCTTGTTCACTTTTAATTCCTCCTCATTAACTCTAAATAAAATAAAATGAAATCATTTCCTTGCCATCATTTTACTAGATTAATCCTGAACATTCAAGGCATGCGTTAATATTTTTAACATTGCCCGAAGGTTAAAATTGCTTGTATTGAGCCACCTTAAGCCTTCGGTTTTTTTGAACCAGGTCATCTGTTTTTTTGCTAAATGACGCGTTCCGAGCTTTATGGCTTCAACAGCCTCAGCCATGGTACAATGGCCCTGGATTGCCGAAATGATTTCCTTGTAGCCGATTCCCTGGAGGGAAATAAGATTCGGGGAATATCCCTTTTTAAGAATATCCTCAACCTCTTCTAATAGGCCCAAAGCCATCATCTTGTCGACGCGTTGCTCGATTCGTCTGTATAAAACGTCACGCTCAACTTCAAGGCCAAAAACCTGATAATCATAAGGCGGCGGCTCAAGCCGTGATTCCTCCTGATGCTCCGAAATGGGTCTGCCGCTGGTTTCATAGACCTCAAGAGCGCGGATGACACGCTTGACATTGTTGGGGTGAATTCGTTCGGCACTTTGAGGATCAACCTTTCTGAGGAGGTCATGAAGGGCTTCGGGCCCCTGCTCGTCGGCAATGTCCTGTAGTGTTTTACGATATTCCCAATTTGTAATGGTATCCGAAAAAGTGAGATTGTATACAAGGGCATTCACATAAAGTCCCGTTCCTCCGGCAATAATCGGCACTTTGCCCCTCGAAAGGATGTCCTCGATGCAGAGCTTTGCAGCAGCTTGATATTGTGCGACGCTGAAGGCCTCGTCCGGATCAATCAGGTCCATCATAAAATGCGGAATCGACTTCCGCTCCTCAAGTGTGGGCTTTGCTGTGCCAATATCCATGTAGCGGTAGATTTGCATGGAGTCGGCTGAGATAATCTCCCCCCCGGCTTCAAGTGCCAGCTCTATGGCTAGATCTGTTTTGCCGGACGCCGTTGGGCCTGCAATAACAATGACTTTTTTCACTGCTTCTTCCTCTTATACAATGCGTTTGAAACGCTTTTCAAGCTCTTTCTTATCCATGGTGATGATGACAGGCCTGCCATGAACGCAGGTAAAGGGATTTTCCATATCAGCGAGCTGTTCCACAAGCCCTCTGATCTCCGCCTTTGAAAGCGCTCGATTGGCTTTGAGCGCTCCCTTGCAGGACATCATGAACAAGGCCTCGTCACTTATGCTGCTCCCGGGAGCATTTGTGGACATCCAGCGGTCAAGGATTTCCTGAAAATCCGTTGCTTTGAAGGAGCTGTCGTAAAAATCCGGTATACTCCTTAGTATGATGGTCTGGGGGCCAAAATTCTCCAGCTCAAAGCCCAGGTTTTCAAAGGCAGCCTTCTTCTCATTGATAAAGTCGAGCTCCTTGGCAGAAAGCCTGATAATGAAGGGCTCGAGAACACCCTGTGAGTATGCCTCATTGGCCTCAAGCCGCTTTTTTAGAGTTTCATAGCGAATGCGCTCATGGGCTGCATGCTGGTCAATGATAGTGAGAGTATCGCCTCTTTGCAGGAGGATATACGTGTCGAAGGCCTGCCCCACAAGCTCAGAGTCCAACAGCATCTGAAGGGCTTCATTCCTTGGGGATATTGCTCTGACCACTGCATTATCC
>JAOABT010000240.1 GCA_026418215.1 Clostridia bacterium
ATCACAGCCTTGGCTGATCTTGCAGGAATACCTTGGCTCAGCGTGCTATGCGGATTTTTACCGTTTTATTGGGTGACGCAGGTGGCGTTAAAGCCGATATCGCTCCTTACGGTAGTTCTAGCCATCTTGGTTTATGGCTTCTGGCTTTGCCTAGCGCTCTTTAAGGTATCCAAGCGGTAATGCATACTAAGTAAGATATTTTCCAATTTTCTGGCACCACTCTCTTCAAGGTATCGAAGAGGTCATGCTTATATTGCGGAGGATTCTCGTTGAATAACGGTCGGAGACAGTACCGTATGGCTCAGGAACTCAGGGTTCTTGAGCTTTTTTAATAAGAGATTGCAGGACTGAACCCCAAGCTCGAACACGTCCATGTCCACCACACTCAGCGAAGGGGAAGTGTACGGAGCAAAGGGATAATTGTCAAAAGTGATAAGCTTCATGTCCTTCGGCACATTGACTTTGTTTTTTTGCAGGATTTTCAATACTTCCATGGCCACGAAGTTACTGCTCAAAACCATAGCATCGGGGCGTTCATGGTCCAAAAGATCCTGAACAAGCGCAGATATATTGGAAAGGTCACTTCCTGCATCCTTGACAAAATTGAGATTCAAGGGGATATGCGCTTCCTCCAGAGCTTTTTTATAGCCTTCATAACGCTTGTGGGTGAGGTTGGAGGTGATGCCCTGTCCAACAAAGGCAATTCGCCGCGCACCACGATTTATAAGATGCGTCGCGGCAATTTCCCCGGCCTTTGTGTTATCAATATCCACCCATGTGGATTCAGCCTTAAAGGGCGGATGCCCGATAAAAACAAAGGGGAATTGGGATTTTGCAATGATTTTGAATAGGTTCTTCGTAAAACCCGTCAAATGAATAAGCAAACCATCGATTCGCTTTTGAATAATGAGGCGTTCCAGCTCGGTGGGGTCCTTTAAAACCGTACTGAGGTTAATGACTGAAAGCGAGTAGCCGTATTTCTGGGCCACTTCCTCAATACCGCCGAGTATTTCGTAGATATAAGGGTTTAAGAAGGCGTCCTCGCGCTTTAGGCTCATAATGAGGCCGATGGTATAGGAGTTCTGCTGTGCAAAGCTTCTGGCAATGAGATTCGGGTAGTAAGACAGCTCCTCCATGATTTTTTTCACTCTGGCCTTGGTTTCATCAGAGATCGTGGGGGCATCGTGAATGACCTTGGAAACTGTTGATATAGAAACTCCTGCAGCCTTGGCTACATCGCGGATTGTCACTGCCATGCTTTCACCTCAAACAAAATGGAAAACGTTTTTATTATTATATCATAAATTAATCAATGGAATAAGACCTTGCCCACTTAAAAATACACTTTACAAATATATTGGCTTATCTTATAATGGTTTAAGGAAAACGGTTTCCTATTAACAGGGAGGTAATCATATGAATCGTCATGCCATCTTGCATATTCCGGATTCTTCTTATGCCCATGCCCTGACAGAAAACAGAGTGGTACTGCGCTTAAGAGCTGCAAAAGGCGACTTGAAGCGCTGCGTTCTGCTATATGGCGACAGGGTGGAGCCCTTCCCAAGGGTCAAAATGCACCCGCTGGATATGAAGCTCGTTGCTTCTGACAACCTGTTTGACTATTTTGAGGCTGATTTTGAAACAGATATCAACCGTATCTGCTACATATTCTGGCTGGATGACGGCACAGAAAGCATTTACTACTATTCAGGCTTATTTACACAAAAACCCAGCTTCAACCGCGTTGAATATTTCCAGTTCCCTTATGTGAGAAGAGAAGACATCGCCGCGGTGCCAGATTGGGCTAAAAACGTGGTCATGTACCAGATCTTCCCCGACAGCTTTGCAACCTCAAAGGGGTTCATCAGCGGCAAGCCAGTAGCAATGAAAACCCGCGACGGACACGAATCCACCAGCCTTCTGGGCGGCACCATCAAGGGTGTTACCGAGAATGCGGACTATCTTGAAAAGCTTGGCGTTAACTGCATTTATATCAATCCTGTGTTTGTTGCAGGCGCTTACCATAAATATGACACCATTGATTACTTAAACGTTGATCCTTGCTTCGGCACCAACGAGGACTTCAAGGAAATGGTCGATACCCTTCACCAACACGGCATCCGTGTCATTCTTGACGGTGTGTTCAACCATTGCGGCTGGAAATTCTTTGCCTTCCAGGATGTACTCGAAAAGGGTGAAAAGTCAGTCTATAAGGACTGGTTTTATCAGCTTGAATATCCCGTTACCACCGAGCCCATTAACTATGCGGCCTTTGCTTATGTGAAGGAGATGCCGAAGCTCAACACGGGAAATCCTGAGGTCGTGAAGTATTTCTGTGACGTGGGCCGCTATTGGATACGCGAGATGGGTACGGATGGCTGGAGGCTTGACGTTGCCAATGAAATCGACCACGATTTCTGGAGAGCGTTCAGAAAGGCTGTTCGCGAGGAGAAGCCAGATGCCTTCCTCATCGGAGAGATCTGGGAGGATGCCGAGCAATGGCTCTTGGGCGATCAGTTTGATTCAGCCATGAACTATCGTTTCACCGACCTTGTGATAGAGTTTATTGGACAAAACGCCATCAGTGTCGATGATTTCGATGCCAGGCTCAACGCCATGCTCATGCGCTACAAGAAACAGGTTACACTGGTGCAGATGAACATGCTTGATTCTCACGACGTTCCGCGATTCCTTTCCAAGTGCGACCGCGACCTTCGCAGGCTAAGACTGGCAGCGCTGTTCGAACTGACCTACGTGGGCATTCCTTCTATCTTCGCCGGGGACGAAAAGGGAATATGGGGCATGACCGAGCCTGAATACCGCCGTCCTATGATTTGGGACGACACCGAGGAATCCGCAGAGCTCACACGCTACTACCAAAAGCTCATAGCCATCCGTAAGGGGCACATGGAGCTGTTTACAGGTGACTGCTCAACCGTTCTGAAGGATTCCGGAAGGGGCTTATATGCCTTTAAGCGCAGTGATAATAAGGGTCAGATTGTTGTTGTCATGAATAACAGTGATTTCGCCCATGAGGTAGTTCTTCCGGCCTTCGGCAAGAAGACGCTGACCAACCTGATGACTCAGGAAAGCTTTGAAGCATCCAAGGACACCATTCGCATTGTTTTACCGCCTGTTAGCGGTGCAATCCTATACTAATATAAGGCTACCAAGCTTTAAGGGCCGGATACCATGAATCCGGCCTTTTCTTTGCCCAAAAAGTAGGGTTCTGCATGAAAGTTTACTTTGCCCTAAGAGTAGGCTGATGGTATGAAACTCTTCTTTGGCCATGACGCAGGTTCGCTATGACCTGTTTTGAGATAAGGCTGATAAAAGGCTAATAGTCTTTAACATGTATTCAAGAAAAGATTCCAGTGACGAAAGGCTAACAAGACTAGTCAGGATTCATGACAGGTTCTTTAGGACAATACGCAAAGGGTTCTTATCTTTTCCCTTGCTTGGTGTTACAATATGTAAGAATTAAATAATGAGGTGAAGCTATGATTTATGACACACTGGTCATTGGCAGAGGCCCCGCCGGCATTTCCTGCGCGGTCTATACCGTGAGGGCAAATCTGTCGACCGTCGTTATTGGCAAGTTTGAAAGTTCACTGCTCAAAGCAGAGAAAATAGAGAATTATTACGGCTTTGAAAACCCTATAAGCGGTAAGGAGCTGCTTATGGCCGGCGAGAACCAGGCCAGGCGCCTTGGTGCGGAGATTATTGAAGATGAAGTGGTTGCCATTGAAAAGGAAGCCCATTTCAAGGTGACCTGTGTCAAGGGAACCTATGAGGCCAGAACTGTTTTGCTATCCACAGGTTCCCCGGTTATTAAGGCTCCCGTCAAGCGGCTTGAGGAGTTCGAGGGAAAGGGAGTCAGCTACTGCACCACTTGTGACGGCTTTTTCTACCGCAGCAAGAAGGTTGGTGTTCTGGGCTACACGGATTATGCAGTTCATGAAGCGCTTGAGCTTTTGCCTTTTACAAAGGATGTAACCCTTTACACCAACGGCATGCCCCTAAATCTTTCAGACAACAGCAAAGAAGGGCTTTCTCAGCTTAAGCTCAATGATAAAAAGGTGAAATCGCTGCAAGGGGGCGAGGTTATCGAAGGTCTTCTTTTTGAGGATGGAAGCACTGAGCTGCTCAACGGCCTCTTCGTTGCTTACGGAAGCGCATCTTCAACGAGTTTCGCGCTGAAAATGGGCATAGAAACTGATGGCAAATCCATTGTGACCAATAACAAGATGGAAACAAACATCCCCGGGCTCTATGCGGCTGGGGACTGCACAGGTGTCTTCAAGCAGGTATCCGTTGGCGTTGGGCAGGGAGCTATTGCCTCCAGGCAGATCATTGAGCTGGTCCGTAAAATGAGGAAAGAAGAAAACTAAAAAGACGGTCACTTGCCGTCTTTTTCAAAGGAGGAATCTATGTTAATTTTAATTGCTTGCCGCTCCCAAAAGGAGCGAAAAAAAGGGGGCAAAAAGGGTTAAACAATTCATGCGATTTATGCTGCGTCTGCTTATCTGGTTAAGGAATGGTTGCTGCTTCTTTGTTTGGTGCGTTTCGTACTGCTTATGAGTCTATTATAGTCGTGGGAATGATGGATTATAAGCGTTAAAAACACCAAAATTTCATGCCCGGTATATTTTTGATTCATGCAACTTTTCACGTTAAATTGCTCATAATTCAATGTAATTTTTATAGTTTAATTGATTCTTTTCACAAAAGTCCATCAAGCCAAAAATAATCTTCTTTCCGCCGCCTATACCCGTGTTCAAGAAACGGTAAAGGTGCGCTGGATCAACCCCGAGTTCCCGTCCAAACTGATTGTAGTTACCCTTGCAATGGAGCTTCATAAGCTCAATCATCTTTTCCCGGCTTAATCTTTGCTTCATGGTTATTTTCTCCCATCCTCCATCATAGCTTGCTATGATGATCCGTGCTACCTGTTAATTTCTGTAATATAATTTAATCCTTCCTCGCCACTTTGTAAAGTGGAAATCAAAACTAGAATAAATGGATTGTACGCATCATAGACATAAATTGGATTCAGACAAGAGGTGTGCAATATGAAAATGATGAGAGTTATAGCTGTCGTGTTGATGCTGGCCCTTCTGCTGTGTTCCTGCAGCGCAAATAAAAAGGTAAATACGCCCGTTACTGAGGAATTGCAGCCTGCCAGCAGCTTAACGATCGACGAGGAAGAGGCCGCAGTGCTTAATGAAAAGGTACCGGTATGTCTTTATTTCGGTGATGAACAGCAGACAAAACTGGTGAAGGAAATCCGCTATGTTGATATCAAGGAAGCCAAAAAAGGGGCATCCGCACTGGCATCTGCTATCGTGAAGGAGCTTCTTGCCGGTCCAAAGGCGAAGGGATTGAAAGCTGTTATCGCTCAGGGCACTACTTTACGGTCTCCGGTCAAGATTGAGGGACGCGTGGCCACTGTAGACCTGACAAAAGAGTTTGTTGATAATCATCCCGGGGGAAAAGCTCTTGCCGAGCTGACGGTGTACTCCATTGTCAACTCTCTGACCGAAATGAAGGAGATTGAGCGTGTTAAGATCATCATCAACGGAAAGGAAACAAAAAAGTTTAAGGATAATGTTACCCTGAACAGCGACTTCCCCAGAAATGACGCTGTGGTTAATAAGGAAGTAGGCCTCGCCCGTCCTGAAGATGGTGAGCTGGTTCCCGTAACAGTTCCCGAGGATGCAGACTCTGCCCAAATATCAGGCGAGCAAGCAGAAGACCCGCTTGAATAATCAAGGGTAATTCATGTATAATCTATGGAAGAACAGTGTGACTTGAGTGCCTTTATAGGATAATTCAGGAAGGGGAGCATCATTGCTCCCCTTGAGACCGTTTTGTCGGACTCGTGGCGTTGTGTGTATTGGGTTACGCTGCGTTACTTACGGGTCTAGCCATTGCTGCAGCATTTCGGTGGAAATGCTGCGTTACTTACGGGTCAGTCATTGCTTCAGCATTTCGGTGGAAATGCTGCGTTACTTACGGGTCAGCCATTGCTGCAGCATTTCAGTGGAAATGCTGCGTTACTTACGGGTCAGTCATTGCTGCAGCATTTCGGTGGAAATGCTGCGTTACTTACGGGTCAGCCATTGCTGCAGCATTTCGGTGAAAATGCTGCGTTACTAGGAGGCTAATATGGGAGAAAAGATCAAGGTAACGGTTCTCTTCGGAGGCCAATCCTCAGAGCACGAGGTTTCTCGTATCTCTGCCCAGTGCGTTTTGGAGAATATTGATCATACAAAATTTGATATACAGACCATTGGCATAACAAAAGCCGGAGAATGGCTCAAGTATGACGGCGATATCGCACTCATAGGCTCAGGCGACTGGGAAGCCTCCGCGCGAAGCAAGCTCCTTGAGAGCGGGGCCCAAAGCGGAGCTAAAAAGGCCATTGGAAGCGCCCCTACCTGTATGGATCTGGTCAGCTTCCAGGACGACAAGGGCCAGAACCAAAATGTCGACGTTGTTTTTCCCGTTCTGCATGGACCTAACGGCGAAGACGGCTCGGTTCAGGGACTGTCTCTTATACACATCT
>JAOABT010000273.1 GCA_026418215.1 Clostridia bacterium
GGATTTCATTGCCATAGCCAAGCGTCACGACCGGTTGGGCATAGCGGGCACGCGCCAAGGTCGTATTTTTAATCCAATCCCGCTTAAATGCCGGAAAGACCTTTTTTATCCCTGAAATGAAGTATTCCATAATTTCCTTATCTAATGCATTGAACAATGGGTCTGAGGCATCTATGTAACGTGAAAGGTAGACCACATGGGATTGATAATCCCTTAAACCCACAAGATTAGTATGCTCAATCATTAGAACGAAAGGAAGGCCCTCCTGGGCAATGGTAATCCAATAATATGGCGAAAGGCTTTCCTTGAGCTCAAGCGTTAGACAGAGATTGGCTTTGGTCTTTATGGCCGATAACTTTTTTTCATAATCTGAAGGCAAGGGGAGTGCCATATCACGCAGAATTTCGGGTGAAGCCGTAAATAACACTTTATCATAAGCTTTAATGCCTTTAGGCGATTCGATTTTAAGCGCTTCACCGGATTTAGTGATTTTGTGAACAGGGGCGTTGAGATACAGGGTGCCTCCTAAGGCGCTGATTTTTGTTGTAAGTCCGTCAATCAACGTCATAAAGCCCTTATCCATGTAGCCCAGTTGTTCCTTGCTGATATTCTTACCGCGAGAAGAGCCCCGGAGCTTGAATTTATTCCATATCCAGGTTCCCGAAACCGTATCGGAATCCTTATCAAACTTGGATTTAAGAAGGGGACCCCAAACCTTGCCATAGGCATCCTTGCCGGAATGCCTGACAATCCATTCCTTGGCCTGTATTTTTTCCAATGCGGTATAGTCCTTGATAAACTTGGAGCGCAGTACTAATAGCCCCATCCTAATGCGGGAGGCAAAGCTTAAGGGTTTAAAAAGTAAAAGATCAAGTGGGGTTGTAAAGGGGTAGAGACGATCATCCACAAATATAGCGTTTTTGGGTTCATACCAGCCGACCTTGTCGGAAAGCTCCAATTCGTCAACCAAGCTGAGGAGCTCCGAGTCGCTGACAAACATGTGGTGATAAAAGCGGTCTAATCGGTCCTTTCCAACAGTGAAGCCAGCGGCAAGCCCGCCGGCGGTATCTGCCGCATCATAAATATCTACGCTTATTCCATTTTCCAAAAGCTTTAGAGCGGCTGTGAGACCCGTTAAGCCCGCTCCTATGACTGCTATCTTCAAGAGAAGACCACCCATTCCATATCAAATTGATAAACCTTTGTGCTTAGAAGGACCTATATGAGAGTTATGTGGCCTTTAACAAACCCAAGGCCACGGTTGGAGGCACCAAGGAAAGCCTCCACAAACCTTTATTATTTATAAATGATCTTTTTATAAAGCACAAAGTTCCAAGAGATAATAAAGAACATAATCAGGATTTTAGGCAGGTAGAGCACAGGCCAAGACCCTTCGCCGCTCATGAGCACAAGCAGGTACCGGATGCCGGAAAAAAGCAGAATGTTGCCCACAACGAGGTTGATGACGAAAAGGATGCCGTACAGAAAAAGCTGCCGCTTAAAATTGTTCCTTGAACGAAAGGATACAAACTTATTAAGGAGAAAGTTCATCCAGAAGATGATGGTGTAAACAATGATGTTGACTAACAGCTCACTAATGGCAAGTTTGCTCCTAAGGACGAGAAACAGGGTGTATTCAACAGCGAAGCAGCTTAGGCCTACTAAAATATAGCGCACAAACTGTCCAAAGGTTTCAGGGTTTAATAGCTTCTCTAATACAGGTATTTTCTTAAGTCGATGTACCAAGCTAGTCATGCTGATCAATTACCTCCAATATAGTTACCATTCCCAGCGCGGGAGAATTCTCAAAATATCCAGATAGACACGCGGAACCTCCAGGCCTGAAAGAGCAGGATAGTACACAATAAAAAGGACCATGACGAGAACCATGAAGACCTTTATAAGAGTTCTAGATATAATGTTTTCTTTTTCAAGGAATCTAAACAAAAGTCCGACCATCAAAATCAGGAAAGGCAGGCACGAGAAATAATGATAGATAAAGGTAAGCTTTCTTGGTGCCACAACCCATGGAAGGTATTGGGACAGATAGCCGATGACCGGGAAGCATAAGAGCTTGTTGCTTTCAAAGCGTTGTTTCTTATTGATGATTTGGGAAATCATGATGCCCAGTATCACGAAAAAGGCGATGAGCCCGCTCCACCACACAAGAGGGTTCCCGAAGGATGCAATGGCGGCACCCATTCCGGCCGGCAGCAAGGCACCCTGATAATAGAAAATGGGACGAAGATCCAGCGGCCATTCAAACCAGCTTGAAGAATAGGGGTGAGGAGCTGTGACACCCTTGTGATAGTTGTACATATTCTTGATGGAATCCAGTACGGAAGTGATGAGGTTTTTGTTCTGGTCATTATAGTGAATGGGGATGAAGGAAAGCACGTAAATAACAACCGGTATAACGATAAAGAAGACAATACAAAACAGACCGGTGAGGTAAAAGTACTTTCCGAGCCATTTTCCCATGGATTTGCTCTTGAAATCCTTTTTGGTGGGCTCATTCTTGATGATCAGATTAATCTCATGGTTGTATTCCGAAAACTCGTAACCTCTGGACATGAAGAACAGCAAAGCCAGACCAAAAGCGCCGTAGAGCGCAATCCATTTGGTAGCGCCGCCAAGGCCTAGGGCGATACCGCAAAGGAGAAGGGGAAGAAGCGATTTGAAAAGGCCTCGCTCATAGCTCTTGGAATCATAGTAGTCCAGCATGAAATAGAACATGAGCATGACGAAAAATACAGTATAGCTGTCAATGGTGGCAAGCCTGGTCTGGGCGAAGTGCATAAAATCGAACATCATCATGAAGGCACAGAAAAAGGCCCAGAAGCTATCCTTGAAGAAACGTTTGCCCAGGATGTACATAAGAGGGATAAGCGCGGCTCCGAAAAGGGTGCCCATAATGCGCCACCCAAAAGGATTCATGCCAAAAATGCTGATACCGATGGCCAAAAGGGTTTTACCAAGCGGGGGATGAGTATTTTCATAGAGAATGCTCTTATGTTCAAGCTGCTCATAGGAGGTACGTGGGAAGTAGATTTCATCAAAGTAGGTGCTGTTAAGGACGGTAGGCCTTTCGGGAACAATCTTCTGCTCGTCGAAAAGCTTCTCAAGCCCTGGTGTGGCATTGATGCTTTCAACCTTGAAATCCTTGATCAGAGCATTGCCGCTGAAAAAGCCTATTTCGCGGTATTCGGCCTTATAAAACTTGTTCTTGTCAGCTTCATTATCAGTCCTTAAAAAACGGGTCGTAAAGCGGAGCTTGTCCGTAGTGACCTTATCAACGCTGTAGTGCCACTTAAAGACGGATTTCATGTCCAGATACGTAAATGGGACAAAGGCGCCATCCTTATAGGCCTCAACCTCAAGGCT
>JAOABT010000280.1 GCA_026418215.1 Clostridia bacterium
GCGGCTGCAAGTGAAGAGGAGCTTCGTGGCATCACCATGCTCAACAAGGCCATGGGTCAGATCGAGCAAGCCACCCAACAGAATGCAGCCACGTCCCAGGAGTGTGCCGCTTCTTCAGTAGAGTTGAACAGCCAGGCTGAAGAATTAAAGGGCATCGTTTTGGAACTCACACAATATGTAAAAGGCAGCGGCAACTGAAAGGACGAGCATTGACGTATACAGAAGATTTATGCACCTGGTATGAACAAAACAAAAGGGACATGCCCTGGCGTCAAACCAGAGATCCCTATGCCATCTGGATTTCAGAGGTTATGCTTCAGCAAACCCAGGTTGATACGGTCATACCCTATTACAATAGCTTCATGAGGCGGTTCCCAACGATTCAGGAGCTTGCCTGTGCTCCTATGGACGAGGTCCTGCGTTACTGGAAGGGGCTCGGCTACTACAAAAGGGCCCAAAATCTTCATCGAGGGGCTCAAAAGCTCTGGGAAAGCCATCAGGGCATTTTTCCGCAAACCCTTAAGGAGCTATCGGACATACCGGGTATCGGGCCCTACACGGCCGGGGCTGTGCTCAGCATTGCCTTTGACATGCCTGTGCCGGCTGTAGATGGGAATGTCATGCGGATTCTCTCCAGAAGATACCTTATAGAGGAAGACATAACGCGGCCCTCGGCCAGAAGGTTGTTTGAAGAAAAGGTACTGGCGCTCATGGAGAGTGTGAAGCCAAGCGTCTTTAACCAGGCTCTCATGGAGCTGGGGGCCCTCATTTGCAGTCCCAAAAGCCCCAAGTGCCCTCAGTGTCCGGTAAAGGCTTATTGTGAGGCCTTCAAGCTTGGCCTGCCCGAGCGCTATCCGATTAAAACGAAAAAGGCCAGCCCTGAGGTTGAGGAAATAATTGCCCTGGTTATTCAGAAGGAGAACCGCTTTATTTTTGAGAGACGACCAGCGGAGGGATTGCTGGCCAACCTCTGGGGATTTCCTGTCCTGGATGCGGATAAAGCCTCGCTGATCGTGGGCGCGAAGGGTGTTTTTCTGACATCCGTCACTCATGTGTTTACCCATAAAAAGTGGCTTCTCAAGCCGTTTTTATTGCATGAAGACAGCCTTCCTCACGAGCTTTTAAATGTCATAATAAAAAAGCCGGATTTAGAACATTATACGATCAATGAGGCTAAAGAACTTCCTATGGGCACGGCCTTTGTAAAGGTCTTGAATCAGCTTGCCAGGCAAGATGGAAAGAGCTAGAAAAAAGAAATTTTCTTTTTCGTTGTATAAATGGTCTTTCCGTGATATACTAAATCGGTAAGTCAGTCTATACGGCATGGATTTAAATCTTTTTGATTCGACTCTCTTTAATTGTTTGGAGTGGGAAGTAAAGAAGACAAGATCCAAATTTTTTAAGGAGGTATAGGACTAATGGCAGACAAAGTATTACAATGTAAGGATTGCAACTCAGAATTCGTTTTCACAGAAGGCGAACAGGCTTTCTACAAGGAAAAAGGATTCGAGAACGAACCCCAGAGATGTCCTGAATGCAGACGCGCTCGTAAGCAGGAAAGGAACAGCAACAGAGGCGGCGGAAACAGAAGCTTCGGCGGCGGTAATCGTTGGTAATCACAAGGAGAGCAAATGCTCTCCTTTTTCAATGCCCATTGAGAGCACACTCTTAGGCCTTTTACACAAAAGCTCCAGCATCAGCTTCGATGAATAACGGCCTCACCTGAGTGTTCTGCTTGATCGTAATACAGTAAGTCCTAGCTTTTAAACGAAGTTCCGTTGTCAAAAAATTAGCCCTTCATTTTACTTCACAGGAGAAGACTTTTGCTATATACTTATAGTTAGTTAGCCTAACTAATATAAAGAGGAGGCTAGCAAACCCAAAGAAAACAGGAGACAGCCAATGGACAATATGATCATCCGTCTTTCAGAAGCAGTTTCAGGTTTTTGCCGTGCCAACATGAATAAAAGACAATCACAGCCGGTTAGATCCAGCGAAATGGGCGCTTTGATTTACATCGCCACCCGTGCCGGGGATGATGGCGTTACAGCGGTCTCAATAAGCCAGTATTTCGGTATTAGCAAACCCTCTGTGACGGCGATGGTTTCAGCTCTGGAAAAACAGGGCTACATCAGGCGGTCATTTCTTCCGGGTGACAAGCGTGTAAGTCCTCTATTTCCGACAGAGAAAGGGCTTAAGCTAGTAGAAGAGACCTATGAGGCCTATCATGCCTTTTCTCAAAGACTGATCGATAAGCTGGGCCGGGAGAAAGCCCGGGAATTTACCGAGACCTTGGAACTCGCAGCAAGAATGCTACAGCAGGGGGAATGAAAATGAAAATACTTGTAACAGGTGCAACAGGCAATGTCGGGCAATTTGTTGTTCAAAGCCTTGTGAGCTTGGGGGAGCAGGTCAAAGCAGCAGGAACGGACGTTGCCAAGCTTAATTCTACTTTTAAGAATCCATCCATTGAGTGTGTCCGCTTCGATTTTACTTTAGAAGAAACCTTTTCTGAAGCACTCTCGGACGTAGACAGAGTCTTTCTCATGAGGCCGCCGCATCTTGGAAAGCCCGAGGATTTGAGGCCCTTTATTGAGGCCATGGGCAAATGCGGGATCAAGCTTGTTTCCTTCTTATC
>JAOABT010000372.1 GCA_026418215.1 Clostridia bacterium
CAACGATAACTTTGGTATTGTAGAAGGCCTTATGACCACCGTTCACGCTACCACCGCTACACAGAAGACCGTTGACGGTCCTTCCAAGAAGGACTGGAGAGGCGGCCGTGCAGCTGCTGGCAACATCATTCCTTCCTCTACCGGTGCAGCTAAGGCTGTTGGTAAGGTTATCCCCGCTCTTAACGGCAAGCTCACAGGTATGGCATTCCGCGTACCTACTCTTGACGTTTCCGTTGTTGACCTCACCTGCCGTCTTGAAAAGGGCGCTTCCTACGAGGAAATCTGCGCAGTACTCAAGAAGGCTTCTGAGAACGAGCTCAAGGGCATTCTCGGTTACACAGAGGATGAAGTTGTTTCTTCTGACTTCATTCACGATGCACGCACTTCCATCTTTGATGCGAAGGCTGGTATTTCCCTCAATGCTAACTTCGTTAAGCTTGTTTCCTGGTACGATAACGAATGGGGTTACAGCAATAAGCTCATCGACCTCATTTCCTATATGTCTACTGTTGATAACAAGTAATTTTAAGATCAATAGAAAGGAGCGGTTATACCGCTCCTTTTCATTTTGATGAAAAAACAGCAATTTAGGTATGCTATGGATGATTAAGGTGGAAGCTTAAAGATGAAATTTGTCGGTCCAATCATCATTGTAGAGGATATTCAGCGATCAAGGCACTTTTATGAAAGCGTCCTAAAACAGAAGGTCACACTGGATTTTGGAGTCAATGTTACCTTTGAAGGCAATCTGGCCATACATCTGAAGGCTCATTTTGAAGAAAGAGCCAATCTTAAGGGGCATCATCAAATAGTGTTCGGCTCTAACAGCCTGGACTTAAATTTTGAAACAGAGGACATCGAGAGTTTATATGAGAGGCTCAAAACCGTCCATGTAGAATTTATTCATGAGATAGAGGAACAGCCCTGGGGACAAAGGGTTATGAGGTTTTATGACCCGGACAGACACCTTGTCACAGCTGGAGAGGCAATGGACGGCGTTGTTATTCGTCTCTATAACGAAGGTCTGGCTTTAGAGGAAATCGTCAGTAAAACCGCCATGCCAAGGGACTTTATTGAGAAAGCACTTTCAAGGGAAGTAAGTCAATAAAGGAAATTTAGCAAGTTATGTACGTCCTAAGGCTTCCGATGAAAACGTCAAAGAACTACCATGCCAAGCGAAGTCGCTTTGAGTGAAGAGGCTCAAGGTTTAAAGTTAGACAGAAATTTAACAAAAATTTTCTGAATGCTAAGGGAATAAGGTTGAAAATTATTCTAGAAATAAGGTAAAATATATAAGGTCAAAGGTAATTCTTGTATACAATATATTTTAAATACTCTAAAGGAGTTGGATAGCTCATGAGCATGATGAACAAGATGACGATTTCAGACATTGATGTCAAAGGAAAGCGCGTTATTGCACGTGTCGACTTTAATGTGCCCCTGGATGCAGAAGGCAACGTAACCGATGATAAGAGAATCCGCGAAGCCCTTCCTACCATTCGCTATATCGTTGACAACGGCGGTAAGCTCATTATCGTATCCCACCTCGGCAGACCGAAGAACGGACCCGAAGCAAAATTCAGCATGAAACCTGCCGCTAAGCGTTTAAGCGAGCTTCTTAAGAAAGAAGTAATCTTAGCCGCTGATGTTATCGGCGAGGATGCCAAGGCTAAGGCCGCAGCCCTCAAGGAAGGCGAAATCCTGATGCTCGAAAACGTCCGTTTCCATAAGGAAGAAGAAAAGAATGATCCTGCTTTCGCCAAGGAATTGGCAAGCATGGCTGAAATCTATGTCAACGATGCATTTGGTACCGCTCACAGAGCACATGCTTCTACCGCGGGCCTTGCTGATTACCTCCCTGCCGTTTGCGGCTACCTCATCAAGAAAGAGCTCGACATCATGGGCAAGGCTCTGGATAACCCCGAAAGACCTTTTGTTGCCATTCTCGGCGGCGCCAAGGTTTCCGACAAGATCAGCGTAATTGAGAACCTTCTCGATAAGGTCGACACCCTCATCATCGGCGG
>JAOABT010000373.1 GCA_026418215.1 Clostridia bacterium
CCTCGCCGTATTTTAAAAGCACCGACTCTATTTGAGACGGGAAGACATTGACACCTCGAATAATGAGCATGTCATCCGAGCGTCCGGTAACCTTCTCCATTCTGGGCATGGTGCGTCCGCAGGCGCAGGTTTCATAGGTCAATACCGAGAGGTCCCGCGTTCTGTAGCGAATGAGCGGCAGGGCTTCCTTTGTGATGCAAGTGAAGACCAGCTCTCCTTTTTGTCCGTCGGGCAGCACCTCACCGGTTTCGGGGTCAATGATCTCAGGAATAAAGTGATCCGCTTGAACGTGCAGGGCCGACTGATGGTCACAGCTCATGGATACGCCGGGTCCCATGATTTCGCTTAAGCCGTAGATATCACAGGCCTTTAAGCCGAGCTTCTCTTCTATCTGATTTCTCATTTCTTCGGCCAAGGGCTCGGCACCGAAGACCCCTATTCTGAGCTTTAAATCGTTTTTAGTGAGGCCGGCCGCCGTAAGTTCATCAGCCAGGTACAGCGCATAGGAAGGCGTACAGCAAAGAACGGTAGCGCCGAAATCCTTCAAAAGCTGAATCTGGCGGGCAGTATTTCCGCCTGATACCGGGATAACGGTTGCACCCAGCTTTTCAGCGCCATAGTGAAGGCCCAGGCCGCCGGTAAACAGTCCATAGCCATAGGCTACATGGATGATATCCTTGGAGGTTACACCCACGCTTGCAAGACAGCGTGCTACGCATTCAGACCAATGATCAATATCGTTTTTGGTGTATCCTACAACCGTTTGCTTTCCGGTTGTTCCCGACGAAGCATGAACACGGACCACCTGATCCATGGGAAGGGCGAAGGTCCCAAAGGGATAGTTATCACGCAAGTCGGTCTTATAGGTAAACGGGAGCTTCTTAAGATCCTCCACCGTTTGAATATCGTCAGGCGTGATACCCGCCTTCTTCATCTTTTCAGCATAATAGGGAACATTCTCATAAACACGTTTGACTGTGTCTTTGAGCCTTTCTCCCTGCAGCTTCCGTAATGCTCTAAAATCCATGGTTTCCAGTTCCTTATTCCAGTACATTCCCATCACAAAACCTCCATCCTTCATTCATAACCCTCACAAAAGCAAACAAAAAAAGCCTATCATCCCCTTTGGGACGAAAGGCTTTAAGCTTTCCGCGGTACCACCCATTTTTACTGCCTTTGCAGTACACTTTGCATAAGATACGGAATCAAACAAAGATTCGATATCCCACCTCGATAACGTGAGGTTAACGTATCGGCCTACAACACCTTATGCTTCAGCCAACAAGCTCCAGAGCGAACTTCAGAAGGTGCTTCCATAAGATTGCTTGCAGTCGTGGCAATCTCTCCCTTAAATGGTGACAAGCTTCTTACTTTTCTCTTTCACAGCCATTTATGAATTTATATTAGTATAGCATTTAGTTATTGCCGTTGTCAATGTCCGTTTCCTGAACGCTCACCTCTATATCCTGTTTGAGGTCGTTGTCGGATACGCCGTAGAGCTCCTTGCCGCGAATATTGAGACGCACTCTCTCCTCTTCAACAAGCTTGCTGATGAGGTCACGTACATCCTTGGGCTTTTTGATCCTAATGAGCTTAAGCTCGGGGTTGGTTTTATCCGCTGTGAAAAGGGTGATGGATCCGACTCCCACCAGCTTGTCGCCAAAGGTTCTGTCGAGCTTGATATCCAGAATGCGATACAACAGCAGTTCGTCCTCAGTAGTATTAAAAAAGCCTTTTGAGTAGAACAGGCGTTGATCACGAATAGCATATCGCGTAAAGGAAAGC
>JAOABT010000377.1 GCA_026418215.1 Clostridia bacterium
GATCATGGGCAAGCTTTGTCTGCCAGTCAAAGTCGTTGGTGAAGGAGCCTCTTGGGCCTTCCCACTGACCGCCGAGAGGCCAGCCTGCTGCGTAGTTGGTATACATCGGAATAGCCTTGGTCTTTTCCTTGATAAGCTTAAGATCCGCGATGAATTCGTCTACAGATTTAGGAAGGGCTGTAATACCGGCTTCCTGGAAAATTCTCTTGTTGTAGACAATACCGTTTGCTGCACCGAACACAGGTAGGCCGTATACGGTTCCTTTATATTCGCATTTGTTCATGAAGCGGTATTGCTGTGAGAGGGTTTCCTTATCCCCTAAGGGAAGGAAGAAATCAGCGTAGGTGGCGGGGTCCATGTTGGGAGCCAGAAGAACGTCGCCGTAATCTGCGGTTCCCATACGAATCTTGATCTGCCCTTCATAGTCGGTCATGGTTTCAAGCTTGACGGTAATGTCAGGATACTTTTCGTTGAACTTTTTGATGTACTGAGGGAAGGTTGTTTCGTTGCGGTCTGTGCGGTTATGTACGAATGTGATTTCACCCTTGATGGTTGCAGGAGCTGCGCTTGCTTCGGGTGTTGCGGAAGCGGATTCGCTTGGGGTGGAAGTGTCGCTTGGTGAGGCGCTCGCTGCCGGCGCTGTTTTGCCGCACGCTGCAAAAACAGAAACAACCATCATGGCAACAAGGACGAGTGCTACGATTTTTCTTGTTTTCATGAGTGATCCTCCTTTATAAATTAGGTTAACGTTTAAGTAACTTTATTATATTATGCCATTTGGTGAATGTCAACAAATTGTTCACTATAAATATAACTTTTTTATAGCTCCTTCCGAAGTTTCGTACGAAATTGCTGCAACAATACACTCCCGCCCCCTCTTCTTTCATCTATTGAAGGCGCTATTATTGCGATTTTCCCATTAAAAATGCCACCCCTTGCCATGTAGCCACGGGGTGGCATCTATTGATTTAATGTAATTTAACTAAATAATTTAATTGTTTACTTTTTCCTGTCTTTTAACCTTAACAGACTCTCTGACAATGAGCTTTGCTTTCACCAATAGTCGCCCATATTCCTTGGTACTGCGGTTAATCTTGTTAATAAGGACCTTAATAGCGATCCTTCCCATTTCCTCCATATCCACCTCGACCGTTGTGATCTGAGGTGTTGAGATGGTGGCATAAATATCATTGTCAAAGCCAACGACCGAGACATCCTCTGGCACTCTGTAACCCAGCTTCTGAAGCTTCAGGATAAGGTTATAGGCCACCTCGTCACAATTGCAGACAAAGGCCTCCGGCATGATTTCCGGCAGCTCGATATCAATGAACTTGCCGTGCTCGTCGCGGTCACTAAGGACATAGTCATGATCCAGATCAATGCGGTGCTCAATAAGGGACTTGTAATATCCCAAAAAGCGGTCCTGGATACTTGATGTGGCATAGATATTCCCAACAAAGGCCAGCTTTCTGTTTCCGCTTCGAATCACGTAGTTGGTAAGCTCATAGGCGGCATAAAAGCTGTCGGTGATAACGGCATCCACATTGGAATGCTCATCATAAAAGTCAAGAAAGACAACGGGAGTATCGGTACTCTGCAGGATCTCAATATAGGCCTTACTTACCTGCCCGAGAATGATCATGCCGTCCACACGCTTTTCACAGTAGAACCGTGGAAGTACCAGTTGCTCCTCATCCTCTGGGGTTAATATCTGAAGAATACCATAGTAGCCGTAAGTCTCAAGGGCCTGTGAGACATGACGGTGGAACTTAAGGTAAAAGGATTGCTGCCGGCCTATAAACCGCTCCGGAACAACAATACCGATGTTATAGGATAGACCGTCTTTCATGGATTTTGCAACTGTGTTGAAGCGATAGCCCATCTGAGTCGCGAGGGACTTTATCTTTTCCTTTAGCTCTTCACTGACACCTTCCTTATCGCTTAATGCCTTGGAGACAGTCACGATACTGATATTCAGTTTTTCAGCGATGTCCTTCATGGTGATGCTTTTTCTTATCATATACCCTCCGCAACTCTGCTTGTTTTCTCACTACTATTTTAACATAAAGAAATTAAATTAGAATAGGGTTTAAGTAAATTATGTTTAATTACCTCTTAAAAGGCCCATCATACCCCCATCAACTCTAATCTGTGCTATGGCGACGGGATTTTTAAACATCATTTACTTAATTCACAGTTAAAACCGCTTAAAATAAATAAGGGCCTTCAACAAGGCCC
>JAOABT010000383.1 GCA_026418215.1 Clostridia bacterium
CCATTTGGTTCTCCCTTATCAGTCGAATCGGGTTACGTGATAGTTTAACTATCATTATGATACTTATTATATCATTACCATGCTTTAAGTCAATGGGATAGAATTTCTTTTATACAAATACAAGGGTTTTTATGATTGAGCACCAAAAGGTTTCATGATATGATTGATAAAATCTCATAAGGACGTGATACACTTGTATTTTGACGAATTTACCATAGGGCAGCGCTTTGAGATAGGCCCCGTAAGCCTCACACTTGAGGAGATCAAGCGCTTTGCGGCACAATATGACCCCCTCCCCATTCATCTGGACAATGCATTTGCGTCCAACACCCCATACGGTGGCATCATCGCCTCGGGCTTCCACACCCTATGCGCCATATGGAGCCAATGGGTAGGGACAGGAATTGTACATAACGAAGTGATTGGAGGTCTTGGAATAGACTATCTGAATTGGACAGCTCCTGTCCGTCCAAACGACCAGCTAAGCGGAATTGTAGAGGTCGTCGACCTCATTCCTTCCTCCAAGGGAGGACGCGGAATTCTGGTGGTTAGGGTTACGGCCTATAACCAGAACAGCCAGGAGGTCCTGAATGCTCAGGTGAAGGGCCTGATTAAGGCTTCGCCGGGATAAAGCATTCTTTCCGGCTTCCTTCAGATTCCGCATTACCCCGCACACCCTTGCCCTTGGCTAATAGTTGGTGCTATAAACCCCCATAACAGACTCTCACTGTCAAGGATACACCGCACCGCTAAAAAGGGATGCTCCTGTGTTTCCACAGTGCATCCCTTCAATTTTGCTTTGATGGAGTCGGCCTAAGAATATCTCGATTATCTCTCGTAGTAGGTATAGCCGCGAAGGCCGTTGTCATAGGCCTGCATGATCTCACGTCTGTCGCTGGCGCTGATAAGGCCGTCACGAACCGCTTCTTCCGCCTTTTCACGGAAGTGAATAAGCATATCCTTCGGGTCATATTCTACATAGGATAAAACGTCTGCAACGCTGTCTCCATGAATCTCCTTGACCAGATCATAGCTTCCATCAGGATTGATGCGAACACTCACAACATTGGTGTCACCGAACAGGTTATGAAGATCGCCCAGGGTTTCCTGATAAGCACCCACAAGGAAAACACCAAGGTAATAGTCGTCACCGTTGAGCTCATGGAGCGGCAGGGTACTGCGAACATCATGAAGATCGATAAAGTGATCAATCTTTCCGTCGCAGTCGCAGGTGATGTCTGCAATCACCGCATTGCGCTTCGGCAGCTCTAAAAGGCGGTGAACCGGCATGATAGGGAACAACTGATCAATGGCCCAGCTGTCGGGTATGGATTGGAAGACGGAGAAATTACAGTAATAAATATCTGCAATGGCGCTCTCAATATCCTCGAGATCCGGCGGCGGGTTCTTGAGCTTCATTTTCTCTTTCGCAATCTGGTTGATGGTGTTCCAGAATATCTTCTCGGAGAATGCGCGATCACGAAGGCTGATGCGGCCGTGCTTAAACATGTCGCGAATCTCGTCCCGATAGTAAAGCGCGTCATTATAACATTCCTGAATATTCTTGAGTGACAGGTTCTTATTAACGTCAAAAAGGTTTTTGACCTGCTCGGCAATATTCTCATCGAGCTTATCGGGCACGTCACCGTATTCCTCAAATTTCTCAACATCAAGCACATTAAAGAGCAGTACCGAATAGTAGGCAACGGTCGTTCTGCCCGATTCGGTAACGATTGTGGGATGGGGCACATCACAGGAGTCAAGGGTGGACATAACAGCCTCCACAATGTCGGTGCAATACTCTTCGACGGTGTAGTTTCGGCTGTTGGTGTAATTGGTATTGGAGCCGTCATAGTCAACGGCAAGCCCGCCGCCAAGATCCAGATAGCCCATGGGCGCGCCTTCCTTGACAAGCTCGGCATACACCCTTGCAGCCTCAAGTACGGCAGAACGTATATCGCGGATATTCGGAATCTGAGACCCTAAATGGTAATGCAGAAGCCTTAAAGAGCCAAGCATATTCTTTTCCTTCAGGAGGTCAACCAGGGAGATGACCTGGGACATGTTGAGGCCGAAAATGCTGCGGTCGCCGCCGGATTCGGTCCAATGCCCGCCCGCTTTTGCGGAAAGCTTAATGCGTATGCCGATATTGGGCTTGATGCCAAGGGCTTGAGAGCGCTCAATCACGATATCGAGCTCACCCGGAATCTCTATGACAAAGAAGAGCTTAAAGCCCATCTTGATGGCATACAAGCCCAAGTCTATAAATTCTTCGTCCTTATAGCCGTTGCAGATGAGGCAGGCTTCCTTATCCTTCATCTCGGAGAGGGCTGCAACCAGTTCCGCTTTGCTGCCAACCTCCAGACCGTGGTGGTAGCGCTGCCCAAACTTGGTAACCTCTTCAACAACCTGCTGCTGTTGATTAACCTTTATGGGATAAACACCGCGGTATTCACCCTTGTAATTGAGCTTTTTCATGGCATCGGCAAAGGAATTATTTAAAAAGGATATCTGTGAATCCAACAAATTCTCAAATCGTAACAGAACAGGCATATCCAAGCCGCGTTCCCGAACGCCCGAAATAATGTCCATCAGGCTGATGGAAGCAGTATCATTGTCTTTATAGGGGCTTATGAGAACTTCGCCCTTATCGGATATGGAAAAATAACCGGCACCCCAATTCTTGATGCCATAAAGCTCTTCAGACTTTTCTCTAGTCCATCTCCCCAACAATTCAGTTTTATTCATTATGCTTCGCCTTCCATTCTAATCACAGTCTTAAGCCAACGAAAGAGAAGAAATACATTTACAGCCAATAATAACATAGGACGAACCCATTAATCAACAAGCATCAAAAGGAAAGTTTTCCACCAGTATAGTGAATATTGCTAGACTTCATTGAAATCCTTACAGACGGTCGCCCGCCATGCCTGATTGAGCATTCCTATCGCTTTTGTAATGTCCTGCTCGGTTAGCGAGGCAAATCCCAGCAACACAACAGGAGCCTTCTGATAAAGACTTACATCAGGAAAATACTGAGAATAGGGATAGACCTTAACACCGGCCTTTAGAGCCGTAATAACAAGCTCTTCCTCCCCCATGCCATTATTGACGGTAACCAGTAAATGCAAACCAGCATCTGCCCCCATAGCCTGGGCTCTCACATCCATCCTGGCTATCTCTGACGTTAAAATTTCCCTTTTCCTCTTATATAAATTTCTCATTTTATTAAGATGCCTCTCGAAATAACCCTCACGTATAAAGCGCTCCAAAACCTTCTGATCAATGGCCGGCACAGGACAGAGAAACAGTGACAGCTGATCGGTGTACTTTTGGAGCAGGTGCTCGGGCAATACCATGTAGCTCACACGGATTGCAGGCGATAAGGGCTTTGAAAAGGAGCCCATATAGATGACCTTTCCGCTCTTGTCAAGCCCCTGAAGAGCAGGGATGGGCTTCCCGCTGTATTTGAATTCACTGTCGTAGTCATCCTCGATGATGTAGCGTCCGGGTCGCTCGTTGGCCCAGTTGAGTAGCTGTATCCTTCTATGGACGGGCATGATGCCTCCTGAGGGAAATTGGTGTGCAGGCGCAATACAAAGGATGTTAGCGTCGCTTTTGAGAATCTCCTCCGGCATCATACCGTTACCGTCAATGGCAATTGGTCTGAAACGCGCACCATTGCTTTGAAAGAGCAATGATAATCTTTCATAGCCAGGGTTTTCAATACCGTATATGTTTTCATCCTTACCCAGTAGCTGAATGAGCATTTGAAGGAGAAACTCGGTACCGGCGCTGATGACAAGCTGATTGGCCCTGCAATTGACACCCCTGGACTGGCGGAGGTAATCGGCTATACTCGTTCTCAGGCCCAAATGGCCCTGGGGATGCCCAAGCTCCAGAAGCTCATGATCATATTCATTAATGACTTCTTTTGTCAGCTTGCGCCAGGCTGAAAACGGGAAGGTTTGATAATCGACTCCCTGATAGGAGAAATCATAGAGTATTCTGCTCTCTTCCTTGAAATCAGTCTTGTCACTCGTTGTTTCAGACAGCTCAAGCTTAATCATATGCTCAAGCTTATGGACAAAATATCCCCGGCGCTCCGAAGGAACAACGTAACCCTCGTCTATAAGCTGGTTATAGGCCAGTTGAACCGTATTCTGACTGATATTGAGATGGGTTGAAAGCTTTCGCTTGGAGGGCAGCTTACTGCCTGCTCCAAGCCTTCCGGCCTGAATTTCACTCTTGATATAGGCGTATAGCTGTTGATATAAAGGAAGTTCATTATTCAAGGCTATGGTGAGC
>JAOABT010000430.1 GCA_026418215.1 Clostridia bacterium
AGATGTGTATAAGAGACAGTCCCACCGCTCCTAAAAGGACAGCGTCGCTTTTTTTGCACGCTTCTACAGTTTCCTTGGGAAGAGGCTCTCCGGTTGCATCTATAGCGCAGCCGCCAGCCAAAAGCCTTTGATAATTGAACCTGTGATGATAGATTTCGCCTACCCTGTCGAGCACCTTAAGGGTCTGTTCAACAACCTCGGGGCCTATGCCGTCTCCGGGAATAACCGCTATTTTAAAGTTCATCGTCGTATCCTCCTCGCTCACATCTTGGCCTTGATATAGTTGACGAGGCCCTCAGCCGCGATGATTTTCTTCATGAATTCGGGGAAGGGCTGTGCCTTGAAGGTGGTGCCCTTGGTTAGGTTGCGGATAATGCCGGTATCGAAATCCACCTCAACCTCATCATCAGCCTCAATGCCCTTTACAGCGGCTTCGCATTCAAGAATGGGAAGTCCGATATTAATGGCATTGCGATAGAAAATACGTGCAAACGTGGAGGCGATCACACAGGAGATACCCGATGCCTTAATGGCAATAGGGGCATGCTCACGTGATGAGCCGCAGCCGAAGTTCCTGTCGGCTACCATAATGTCGCCCGGCTTGACCTTCTTGACAAATTCCTGATCAATATCCTCCATGCAATGGGCAGCCAGCTCCTTGGGATCGGAGGTGTTTAGGTAACGGGCTGGAATAATAACGTCGGTATCAACATTATCCTTATATCTGAAAACCTTGCCTTTTGCTTTCATGTCTTTACTCCTATCCAGGTTAATTTGTTCATGTAAACACTTGTTATTTCTATCGTCCTACTTCTGCGCACTCATCTAACTTTTGCCCCATAGCGCTTGCTAATGTTGAGCTCAATGTAGGATAGATTGATTTCCTTATTTCTTCATAATGGTATCAGGATCCGTGATCTTGCCGGTCAATGCGGAAGCAGCCGCTACTGCGGGGCTAGCCAGATAAACCTCCGACTCGGTGTGACCCATGCGGCCCACGAAGTTTCGGTTGGTTGTGGCAATGGCGCGTTCACCCTTGGCCAAGATTCCCATGTGACCGCCAAGGCAAGGACCACAGGTTGGTGTGGACACAACGGCTCCAGCCTCAACAAGCTGCTCCACAAGGCCTTCCTTGATAGCCTGCAGGTAAATTCTCTGTGTTCCGGGGAATACAATAACACGTACACCCTTCTTAACCTTCTTACCCTTTAAAATCTCAGCCGCCACGCGCAGGTCGGTCATACGGCCATTGGTGCAGGAGCCAATGACAACCTGATCAACAGCAACATCACCTACATTGTCAATGGTACGGGTATTGTCGGGCAGGTGCGGGAACGAAACAGTCGGTCTCAAGGCACCGAGGTCAATTTCAAAAACCTCGTCGTATTCAGCATCCGCATCGGCTTCGTACCCGGTATAAGCCTTCGCGTAGTGTTCCTTCACATATTGCAGGGTTTGCTCATCCACTGTGAAGATGCCGTTCTTGGCACCGGCTTCAATGGCCATATTCGCCATGGTGAAGCGTTCATCCATTGAAAGGTGCTGCAAGCCCTCGCCCACGAATTCCATGGACTTATAGAGTGCCCCGTCCACACCAATCATACCAATGATGTGCAAAATAACGTCCTTACCCGAAACCCAGCCCTGAGGCTTGCCCTTCAGAACAAACTTCAGCGCGGAGGGAACCTTGAACCAGCACTTTCCCGTAGCCATACCGGCTGCCATATCGGTGCTGCCAATCCCTGTAGAGAAAGCCCCCAATGCCCCATAGGTACAGGTATGGGAGTCTGCTCCGATGACGAGGTCGCCGGGTACCACAAGACCCTTTTCAGGAATGAGACAGTGCTCGATGCCCATTTCGCCAATCTCAAAATAGTTTTCAACATTCATCTTGAGCGCGAAATCGCGGATCATTTTACATTGCTCAGCAGCCTTGATATCCTTGTTAGGGGTGAAATGGTCGGGCACAATGGCCACCTTGCTTGTATCGTAGACCTTTGTGGTGCCTGTTTTTTGAAATTCCTTCACTGCGACAGGAGTTGTAATATCATTGCCTAAAACCAGGTCAAGATTGGCCTCTATGAGCTGTCCTGCCACTACGGTTTCCAAACCTGCGTGTTGCGCCAGGATTTTTTGTGTCATGGTCATTCCCATTATTTTTTCCTCCTGCTTAAAGATAAACCTTCATTTTCTTTTCCAACTCTTTAAGTAACTTGTATTCAATCGAGTCAACCAATGCTATCCAGCTTGCCTCAATGATGTCGGTTGAAACGCCGACGGTGTTCCAGATCGACTCCCCATCGGTGGATTCAATGAGAACACGAACCTTGGCAGCCGTTGCAGACTTCGTATCGATAACGCGGACCTTAAAGTCCGTCAAATGAACCTTTGACAGCTCGGGATAAAAAATCTCAAGGGCTTTTCTGAGGGCCTTGTCGAGCGCATGAACCGGACCGTCGCCCTCGGCTGCCGTAATCTCAGAAGTACCGTCCACCTTCACCTTAATGAGGGCTGACGCTGACAATCCGGCCTTTGTGGGCTGTTCATTCATAAGCTTGAAGTGTTCCAGTTCAAAGAAAGGCTTATACTTGCCAAGCTGCTTTCTGATGACCAGCTCAAAGGTGCTTTCGGCACCCTCAAACTGATAGCCCTCGTGCTCGAGCTCCTTCAGCCTTTGGATGATGGCCTCCGTCTCCTCGGAATCCTTGGTAATGGCGGGATTGATCTCTCTAATCTTTTCAAGGATCGTATTTCGTCCTGAGACCTCACTCATGAGGAAGCGGCGCTTATTCCCCACCCGCTCGGGATCAACGTGCTCAAAAGAGCTTGATGCCTTATTAACACCGTCAATGTGCATACCGCCTTTATGGGCGAAGGCACTGTTTCCAACGTACGGGTCGCGTTCATTCAGGTTGATGTTGGCGATTTCAGCAATTTTTCTTGCTGCGTAAGTCAGGTTCTTCAGCTGTTCTTCAGGTATGCAGGTAAAAGCCCTCTTGATCTGAAGATTTGGTATGACGGTGCTGAGGTTGGCGTTTCCGCACCTCTCGCCAAAGCCTGTATAAGTACCCTGAATATGCTCGGCTCCTGCCTCTACGGCCATAATAGTATTGGCAACCGCCATACCCCCGTCGTTATGGGTATGGATGCCGATTTTGACGCTGCCAAACCTCGCCTTGACCTTTTTCACAATATCGTAGATTTCGCTGGGAAAGCAGCCCCCATTGGTATCGCACAGTGCCAGACAATCGGCACCGCCGTCAACAGCCGCTTTTAGCGCCTTCATGGCATAGTCGGGATTATTCTTGTAGCCGTCAAAAAAGTGCTCGGCATCAAAAATAACCTCCTTGCCTTTCTTTTTGAAGAAGGCCAGGGTCTCGGTAATCATCAAAAGATTCTCTTCCAAGCTGGTCTTAATAATGTCAGTCACATGGAAGTCCCAGCTCTTTCCGAAAATAGCCACAACGGGCGTATGAGCCGTTAAGAGCGATTGAACATTCTTATCGTCTTCAACAGAGGTATTACGCCGGCGTGTGCTGCCAAAGGACGTCAGACGTGCATTTTTGAGCTCTAAGGACTGTACCTTTTCGAAGAACTCGATATCCTTGGGATTAGAGCCCGGATTTCCGGCTTCAATATAGGCAACACCCAATTCATCTAAAGTTTTCACAATTTTCAGCTTATCGGCAACCGAGAACGATATGCCTTCAGCCTGTGCTCCATCCCGGAGCGTCGAATCAAAAATGTCAATATTGTGCGGCATGCTGCCTCCTCCCTTCAGTGCGTTGTTATGAGCTTTGACGCTTTGCTTCAGCAACATATGTCTTGGTATGTGAGATTGATGCATCAGTAGCGTCAAGAGCAATGAAACGCCCGATATTACACTTGTTCCTCCAGCTTCTCCTCATAAATCATCTTGTTAATGGCATTCATGTAGGATAAAACGCTGGCTTCAAAAACGTCGGTGCTGACACCCTTGCCTGTGTAGAGCTGAGTATCTCTGCGGATCTTCACATAGGCCTCACCCTGAGCGTCCTGGCCTTCGGTGACAGAGCGCAGGGAGTAATCCTCAAGCGTAAAGCTGATGCCCGCAATCTTTTCTATTGCTTTAAAGGCGGCATCAATAGGGCCGTCGCCCGTTGATACCTCTTCAATGACCTTCGTTTCGCCGTTTTGCTTGATAAGCCTGACCGAGGCTGTTGCCGTAATGGTGTTGCCTGTGTTGATCACAAACCGGTCAAGCTTATAGGTTTCAGGAATTTCAACGGCCTTTTGCTCTAAAAGTACCTCAATATCGGCATCCTGAACCACCTTTTTCTTGTCAGCCAGCACCTTGAACTTGTCAAAGGCGGCGTCAAGCTCCTCTTTGGTGAGGTGGTAGCCCAGGGTATTCAATCTGTCCTCGAAGGCGTGACGACCCGAGTGCTTGCCTAAAACCATTAAATTCTGGCTTAAACCGATGGACTCAGGGGTCATAATCTCGTAGGTGCTCTTCTCAGCCAATACGCCATGCTGATGAATGCCGGACTCATGCGCAAAGGCATTGGCACCTACAACAGCCTTATTGGGCTGAACAGAAACACCCGTGATGCTGCTGACAAGCCTTGAAGAACGATGAATCTGAGTGGTGTCAAGGCGGTAGTCCAGATTATACATCTGGGGGCGCGTCTTGATAGCCATAATGACCTCTTCAAGGGCTGCGTTGCCGGCTCTTTCACCAATACCGTTGATGGTGCATTCAAGCTGGGTTGCCCCGGCTCTTGCAGCTGCAAGGGTGTTGGCAACAGCCATGCCCAGATCATTGTGGCAGTGAACCGAAATAATGGCTTTGTCGCTATTGGGTACATTTTCTCGAACCCCTTTGATGAGGGCAAAAAACTCCTCAGGGGTTGTATATCCCACGGTGTCGGGGATATTGATAACCGTAGCACCAGCATCAATGACCGTTTCAAAGATTCTATAAAGGAATTCGGGGTTGCTTCTGGATGCATCCTCAGCCGAGAATTCCACATCGGAACACAGCTTCTTTGCGTAGGCTACCATACTTCTTGCGCGTTCCAAAACCTCATCCTTGGTCATTTTAAGCTTATACTGCATATGAATGTCGGAGGTGGCGATAAAGGTATGAATTCTGGGGCTCACCGCTTTTTTTAGAGCCTCCCAAGACCGATCGATGTCCTGGGTGAGGGCTCTGGAGAGGCTTGCCACCGTGCAGTCC
Organism: Clostridia bacterium; assembly: GCA_026418215.1. GTDB lineage: Bacteria > Bacillota > Clostridia > DSM-8532 > DSM-8532 > DTU059. Next base: position 5,219 of record JAOABT010000430.1, read on the forward strand.
TTTACGGTTTCAGCTATGGCCTTCACAGACTGAAAATCGCCCGGAGAGGCAATGGCAAAGCCGGCCTCAATCACGTCCACCTTCATGCGTTCAAGCTGGCGGGCGACCTCGAGCTTTTCCTGCAGGTTCATACTGCAGCCCGGGGATTGCTCGCCATCTCGCAAGGTTGTATCGAAAATAAATAATTTAGCCATAATACTATCCTCCCGTTATGGGGTCTGATATACTGCTTCGTCGTTACGGGGAATGGGGTTAGAGCAACTTCGCTTAACTTACTTCTGGTTCCAGCTCATCATCTTACGAAGCTCGGCGCCGACCTTTTCAACCTGGCTTTCCTGCTCCATTCTTCTTCTTGCGTTGAAGTAAGGACGATTAGCCTGGTTTTCAACGATCCAGTTGCGAGCGAAGGTGCCGTCCTGAATTTCTCCAAGTACCTTCTTCATTTCCTTACGTGTTTCGTCGGTAATGATGCGTTTTCCGGTTACATAGTCGCCATATTCGGCCGTATCGGAGATGGAGTATCTCATGAAGCTCAAGCCGCCCTTGTTGATGAGGTCTACGATGAGCTTCATCTCATGCAGGCATTCAAAGTAAGCGCTTTCTGGCTGATAGCCGGCTGCAACGAGGGTTTCAAAGCCTGCCTTCATGAGCTCGCAGACGCCGCCGCAGAGGACTGCCTGTTCGCCAAAGAGGTCAGTTTCTGTTTCTTCCTTGAAGGTGGTTTCAAGAATACCGGCTCTAGCGCCGCCGATACCTGCCGCGTAAGCCAATGCAACTTCCTTGGCATCGCCTGTAGCGTCCTGGTGAACAGCGATTAGGCAGGGAACGCCTCTGCCTTCCTGATACTGGCTTCTGACGGTGTGACCGGGGCCCTTGGGCGCTACCATGAAGACGTTGACATCACTGGGTGGTACAATCTGTCCAAAGTGAATGTTGAAGCCGTGTGCGAACACAAGGCTCTTGCCTGCCTTCAGGTGGGGCTTGATGCTCTCATTGTAGATCTTAGGCTGCTTCTCATCATTGACCAGAATCATGATGATATCTGCTTTTTCAGCGGCATAAGCGGCTGTTGCCACTTGAAGGCCAGCTTCCTCAGCGATTTTCCAGGACCTGCTGCCTTCATAGAGGCCTACAATAACCTTAACGCCTGATTCATGGAGATTGAGCGCGTGGGCGTGACCCTGGCTTCCATATCCGATTATCGCAACTGTTTTTCCGTTTAAGAGCTGTAGATTACAATCCTTTTCATAAAAGAGCTTTGCCATTTTGGTTAATCCTCCTCAAATTTCTTGTGATCCTTAATTTCCTTATTTCCTCTTTCAAGGGCGGTTAGCCCAGTGCGGACAATTTCAGCGATTCCATAGGGTTCCATGAGATTGATAAAGGCCTCTACCTTTCCCTCGTCACCTGTCATTTCAACGGTAAGGGTTTCATTGGCGACATCCACGATCTTTGCTCTGAAGATATCGACAATTTCAATGATGGAAGCCCGGGAGCTCATAGTCGTCTTGACCTTGATAAGGGCCAATTCTCTAAATACAGACTGTTCGGTATTGAGCTCCATAATCTTGATGACGTCAATGAGCTTGTTAAGCTGCTTCTTAATTTGTTCCAGAATGTAGTCATCCCCCTTGACCACAATAGTCATGCGGGATACCTTGGGGTCTTCGGTCTCTCCCACCGAGAGGCTGTCAATGTTATAGCCTCTGCGGCTGAAAAGTCCCGATACACGGCTTAGAACACCCGACTGGTTTTCCACCAGAACAGATAAAACGTGCCTGTTCATGCTCCTCACTCCCTTTAATCTTTTAACAAATAGCTTATGAATAGCCTTGTTTTTGAGTCTAACACTTGACCTTTCAGTAAAATCATTAGGACAGGATTTATGGATTAAAGCGTGCTTTCTTCAGGATCGACCATACACTCTATGAGGAATGGACCCTTGTGCTTGAGTGCCTTATTCAATGCGCCATCAAGCTCCTGATTGTTGGATACCCGGATACCCGGAATGTCATAAGCTTCACAGAGCTTGATAAAATCCGGATTCTTGTCGAGGTTGACGCAGGTGGTTTTGCCAAAAAAGCGATCCTGAAGCTCCCTGACCATACCCAGCCGTGAATTGTTGAACAGGAACAGGATGATGCCCAGCTGGTGTGCGGCAATGGTGCCTAACTCGAAAAGGCTCATCTGGAACCCGCCATCACCCATGACAGCCACAACCTGCCGTTTGGGAGCTGCAAATTTTGCTCCAACCGCGGCGGGTATACCATAACCCATAGTTCCAAGCCCGCCCGAGGTTAAGAAGCTGCGTCCGCTTCTATCTTCAAAGTTTCTTGCTGCCCAGAGCTGGTTTTGCCCGACATCGGTCACCATGATGGCATCATCGCTGAGCTTATCTGAAAGCTGTCTGATAGCAAGCTTTGGGTTTACTTTACCGTTTTCAGCGTACACATTGGGTTTTTTAAATCCTTCTATTTCATTCCGCCATTCCTGAGTATCAGTTTTATCCGCTTTCTCAGTCATTTGGGAAAGAATTTGCCTGGCATCGCCGACCAGCGGAATCTGGGTACCGACATTTTTGCCAATTTCAGCCGGATCAACATCGATATGGATGATTTTTAGCTTACCAATAAGCTTATCCATTGCTCCCCAGGCCCTATCCGCCACTCGGGCACCAATGACGATGAGAAGATCCGCGCCTGCCATTGCCCTATTGGCTTCCGGGAAGCCGTGAGTGCCTATCATGCCTACATAGCAAGCATGCTTGCTGGGCAGCGCACCCTTGCCCATGAGGGTATGAACAACGGGAATACCCGTTTTTTCCACAAAGGTCAGAAGCTCTTGTCGGGCATTTGCGAGAATTACGCCTCCGCCCGCTACCACCAGAGGCCTCCGGCTTTCGGAGATAGCCTTGACTGCCCGCTTTATCTGACCCACGTGCCCCTTGGTTGTGGGCTTATAGCCTCGGATATCAACAGACCTCGGGTAGGCAAATTCTATTTTCTCTTCCTGTATATCGCTTGGTATGTCTATAAGAACCGGGCCAGGCCTGCCGGTGGAGGCAATATAGAAGGCTTCCTTTAGGATGCGTGGCAGTTCCTGGGCATTCTTTACAAGATAGCTGTGCTTTGTGAAGGACTCCGTCGCACCTGTGATGTCGGCCTCCTGAAAGACATCGCGGCCTATCATGGAAGACCTGACCTGACCGGTGATAATGACCATGGGTATAGAGTCCATATAGGCAGTCGCAATACCTGTGATGAGGTTTGTCGCACCGGGACCCGAGGTTCCAATACACACTCCCACCTTGCCTGAGACACGGGCGTAGCCGTTGGCGCTGTGGGCCGCGGCCTGCTCCTGGCGAACGAGAATATGATGGATGCGGCTCTTTCTGAGAGCTTCATAGACGCTCAGAATATATCCTCCCGGATAGCCGAAAACTGTTTCGACACCCTCTTCAATTAAGCATTTTACAATGGCTTCTGCAGCTCTCACGTTCGTCACCTCTCTTTGGACTCAAAGTGTTTTTATAAATACAAAAATCCCTCGTACCGTCGTTATAGCTATAACAACAGGGACGAGGGATATACTCCACGCGTTACCACCCTATTTTTATCCCAATTTCGCAATCGGGACCTCATGAGGTTCTAACAAACCATCGCCTGTAACGGGGCTAACCGTCATTCCTTACTCAAGTTTCAGAAATGCATCTCGGGAGAGAGTGTATTCCGCAATCCTGCCGATTCGCACCTAACATCGGCTCTCTGAAAAGATCATTTAGCAGAACACGTTGCTCCTTCATCGTTTTTGTCGAAGGGTCTTTTTTGATATTGGTAGTATTATACCAGTGACTTAAAGCACTGTCAACTAGTATTTTAAAATTTTGTACCTTTTATAGTACCCACCCAATAAAAAAAGTAAATTCCACCCCAATGGAGGGGAGTGCGGAATTTAGTTTTTCAAACTGGAAGTTACTTTATCAATTAACCTTTTATAGTATGAAGGCTAAACTCTATGCTAGCTTTTGTATTGAGATTGTAGCCCCATCGCTCTGAATGGAGTTTTCATGAATATAGACGGCCCTTAGTGGCATAAATCCCTACATGAACAAATTACCTATATCCGTGCCTTCTGCAAATACATGAGTTATTGAAAACTTCTCCTTACCTCAATTGGCTGTAGAGATATCTATAGTTCGGTCGGATGACACGGTTGCCTAGGTAGGCCGATTCAGTCGACCCAGGGTTACGATTTCTATTCAGTGAACGAATGATGCCTTCAGAGTTTCTGATGCCGATTCCATGGCCGTAATACTTATCCTCGCCAAGCATGATAACGTTTTCACCGCGCCATTCAGGCGTATCGCGGTCAAAGTCCGGATTTTCGAAATACAGGCAATCCCCGGGCAAGGGGTCCTTCAGATTCTTGAAAACCTGAATGCCCAGATTCTCATCCAGATACTCCCAACCCATCAGATAGATATTATCAAAGAGCTTATCAAATAGGTCCTCAGAAAACATACGGGTCAGAGCCAAATAAAACACAATCACAATAGCCGTAGCACATTCGGTGGCATAGGCCCTGCTGTTCTGAAGGATATCAAGAATAGCTTTGTAAGCGCTCTGACCGCGTCTTAGCCTGAAGCCTCCTTCATCGGTTCTTATCCAGTAGGCTTCGTTACATCTGGATTTCTTAAAAACGGCAAAGCTAAAATTGCTGGCGTTTAGCTCCAGCGCCCTTTGTACAATAAAAGACCTCATATCAAGCTCAAATTGCAGGCTATCCGCGCTTTGGTATTGATAGATCTTTGAGCTATTCTGCAAAATATCATAGGTAAGCTTTTTTACAGGGTCGTTAAGATTAACCTGTAGGGTTTCTTGAGCAGCAGGGTCACGGCCGATGCGAATCATATCCAACGCTTCTTACTAAGGTCGTCCTACTTAAGGATATGATAGAAAGCTCCCGTTGGTTATTTCATTGAAAGAACCTTATCAAACTGCTGCCTGAATACATCAGCGTTTCCATTAAAGGAGATGATGGCGATGTCCATAGCCTTGGCGCGTTCAACAAGATGAAGGCTTGTAACGGGCTGAGAGGTTACAAGCGCCTTGATGGCCTTCTCTCCGCCCAGCTTCTCGGCATAAAGGGACAGCTCGTTAAGCATGTCCGTTGAGATATTGGCGACATCCTTGCAAGAAACCACAATGAGTCTGGAATCCTTCGAGGCCAGTGCATCAATTTCATTAACCAGGTAATTGGGGCATTCATCCCATAGAAAACGTACTGACGCCATGGCATCGTCTATGTAGGGCAAGGATCTCAGGGTTCGATATGTCAGAGCCTCCAGCCACATTCCTGTAACCTCTATAAACCTTCTGACATAAGGGTTAGGAATACGGATAACGGCTGAACGCTGTGTGATTTGCTTTTCAGAAATAAGCCGCTGCCGTTCAAGGAAGCTTAAAAAATCCTTGAGCGGCATGT
>JAOABT010000530.1 GCA_026418215.1 Clostridia bacterium
AGGTTGAGTTGAAGGCGGTGATGGCATCCTGGAAATCCTTCGAAAGAAGAGAGCCTGTATTCATGATCAGGTGCACCCTGGCGTAGGCCTTGAGGGTATCGAGATTTTCGTCGTTCATGACCTCGCCGGTCTTCTTCATAAGGCTGATATCGGTGACAATGGCCGTGGTCTGCTTACCATATCCCAAATCATTCAGATAATCCTTTAAAGAAACCTTAGGGAACATTTTGATAAGGTCTTCAACGGATGTAGGATTATACAGGTTCTCCACCTTACTGGCCTGTTCGTTGGTCATGGTGGACTTGGCAAGCTCTTTTTCAAAGGCAAAAACAGTCTGAGCCTTCTTGGCTGCATCAGCCTCGCCAAGGCCTGAAAGAGCCAGGAGCTGCGCCATGAAGCCTGTATAAAGCGAATCGATCTGAGCATTTCCGGCTAAGAGGTAGCTTGACGGAAGACCCGTTGAAAGCCCGCCTGCATACAAGCAGTATTTGCTGCTGTCCTTCATATCGGGCGATGGACCGAAGGTGAACAGCATATTCATGCCTGTCTCATTTTCAAACTGCACCATGACCTTCAAAAGCTCCTGACAGGTCTTGGCTGATTCAATAAGGTCCATATACTTCTTGATGGGCTGAATGCCTTCCTTGTTGCGGCTGTCCGTATCGAGGATGGTGGTATAGAAGTCGGACATTTTTTGTTCCTTGGTGCCCTCGGCATAGGTCCCCTTGTTTTTGTAGAGCTCCTGAACCATGAGCTTCAGTTTATCGCTATTGGATCTGTCGGCTTCATCAAAAGCGGAAAGACCCGGGTAACCCGCCGGAAGCTTGGTGGTGGCCAGCCAATTACGATTCATGGCATAGAAGAAATCATCCTGGGGCCTGACGGAAGCGAGTGCTTTCACACGCCCGAGAACGGCAGCCATCTGCTGGGCAGTCATGTAATCACCGCTGCCGAATTTCTCATTGCCGTAGCCGCCCATGAGGCCTGCTTTAGCTATCTTTGCAACATCGCCCTGGTAAGCTGCCGGAACATCCTTGAACGCTGTTACCATGTTAATAGCCGGAAGCTCCCTGATGGTACGGCTTAAAAACAGTGCAAATTCAAGTCTGGTGACATTCTTGCTGGGGCTGATGGTACCGTTTCCATAACCGGTCAGAATGCCGTTGGTCAAAGCAACAGCCAGCTCGTCTTTATTGTCAGGGGTCACAAGAGAGGCATCCTTAAAGGCCGACAAATCGGACTCCGTCTCGTTTAATGCCCCCAGACCCACGGTCTGAATAATTCCTGCTACGGCCTGTTCACGCGTAACATAGCTCGTGCTATCCGCAAACGCCTGCATCGGGACCAGACC
>JAOABT010000549.1 GCA_026418215.1 Clostridia bacterium
CGGCAGCGTCAGATGTGTATAAGAGACAGCCGTTACAAACCCCTTCCAGAACAAGAAGCCTGCGGCAGTTTACGGCCCCCTGAACAGCCCCAGGATCATTGTGCAGCGGGGCACCTTTACTGTTTTCCCTTATACTGTGCCGCTGGTGGATATGAAGGATCTGCCAGACAGTTCGCAGTACCTGCTTCGCATTACAATTGACAAAAATGCCAGAGCGACTATCACAGAGCAGTTAAGACGTTATGGTATCAATAAGGCACAGCTTATGCCGGAATTGGCCTCGGTCGCAAAGGAGATTTTCGAAGAGGGACTATAACGTTTAGTAATAGATGCTTCTGTCTACTGCTGTAATCAAGCTTTCTGGCTGATCCTCATAGGGACTATAACGTTTCATAATAGATGCTTTGTCTACAGTAACGGATGCTTGGCCTTAAGTAACGGATGTCACGTCTTAGGCTGACGGCTATCATAAGGGTAAACCCAGCTTGTGAGGTCCTCGCCGGTTTTGGTTGAGGGCCTCATTTCACCTTATACCTGTCATAAATAAGGCAGAGCAGGGTGAGAACGCCGCAGTATCCCACAGCAGGATAGAGATAGCGCACCAGATTTGAAAAGCCCGCCAGACTTGCAATAAAGGCTGCGGCGGTAGCAGCGAGAATGACATAAACCGTAATCCTGGGTCTTTGCTCGCAAAGCCTTGCGGCAAAGCCATAAAGGTCGCCGACAGCCGTTGTGTAGATTTCAGCAAGCAATACCACCGCATAAATAATTTTGATCAGGGGCGAGATGCTGTTGGCCACAGAAATCATAGGCACCTCCAAATCCCTGATTCGACCTGCGTTGACATAGAGGGCTAGAAAGATAGCGAGGGCTCCGACACCAAGCCCTAGCCCCCCAAGGATGGCTCCGTTTCGTATAACCTTTTTATTGCGTGTCTTGAAGCCCAGGGGGCCGAGGATCGCCGAAGCGGTTACTGTGTTATAGGACGTATAAAGAATGGCTGACCAAAGCCAGTTTCTCAAAAAGCCGGGACTACCGAGGGAACCCGAGAGCACAGCCTGCTTAGGGGCATTTAAAAGGGCGGCAATACTCACGCCCACTGCCGTGATGATTAAAAAGGGAACGACGATGCTGATGGAGCTAATAATTCCTTGAAAGCCGCCAAGCACGGTGATGACTGTAATGACGGCCATAAAAAGGCTGCCTATAAGCGGGTGAAGCTTGAATTCCTGTGAAAACAGGGCACCCGAACCGGCGATCATGGCTGTGAGGGCTCCAAACAGAAAAAAGGTGATGACGATGTCGGAAAAGGGGCCGATGATACGGCCTCCGACCTTATGAACGATGGGAAGGTGGGAGGTGGCCTGCAAGAGCCAGCCCAGCTCCATAATGATATAGCCGAAAAAGATAAAGAGCAGGGTCACAACCAAAAGCCCCCAAAGCCCCATTTTCCCGAAGCGGACAAAAAACTGGAGCATTTCCTGCCCGGAGGCAAATCCGGCGCCAACAATGGTTCCAATATAGGTTCCGGCCACCTGCAGCGTGGTGATTCTTTTTTCTTTCAAAGCTTCGATTCTCCTATGCTCATACCCTTACTATAAAGATATCGCGCAGGGCAGAAAAAAAGCACCGCTTGCCAAAACTTGTGGGGTCAAGTGCATTACCGAGAATGGTACGGAGACGCTAAAGGTTTGCCTAAGCCGTTCTCATCAAATCCTAATGTGTCAAGGCTTGCATTAAATATCATTTGGGATATAATATCATTACCTATTCTATTTCTTTCAAGGGGTTCATTCATGAGTGAAAAACATGCCAGCAAAGGCATTTTGAATAAAAATTTCGCTTTATTATGGCAGGCACAGCTGATATCTGATTTGGGAAATGCGGCATTTAGTGTCGCTTTAGGGTTCTGGGTGCTCGATGTGACAGGGTCCAACAGCTTAATGGGCCTGATTCTTGGCTGCTTTGCAGCACCACGTGTCATTTTTGGGCCTTTTGCCGGCGCTTTCGCCGACAGGTTCGACCGTAAGCTTATCATTGTCCTCGCCGATTTCATTCGTGGCATTCTGTTTGTCTTGATGGGCGTCCTTATTCTTACAAAAAGCTTTCCGTTTTTACTCATTATTCCGTTTGCACTTTTAACAGGCTTTTTTGGAGCCTTTTTTTCGCCGGCTATTGCCTCAATTGTACCCGACATTGTGGACAAGGAAGCCCTCACAAAGGCCAATTCAGCCAGAGGCATCTCCCAGACGGCAAGCCAGCTCGTGGGTATACCCATCGGCGGATTTTTATATTCCCTTTTCAAAGGCCCTATATTCTTCGTTTTAAATGGTATCTCATTTGTGTACGCCTCACTGTCTCAACTCTGGATTAAGATTCCTAAAAAGGCTCCTCTTAAAGAGAAAACCCACATTGTCCACGATATGGTGACCGGCTTTAAATTTGCCTGGAAGAAAGAGGGCGTCCGCATTCTTTTAATTGCCAACATGTTCATTAATTTCTTTTCTACAATGGCTGTTACCTTGCTTACTCCGTTCTTTAAATACACCCCCGGTTTTGGTGAAAAACGCGATGGGTTTGTTATGGGCTCTCTGATGGTCGGAACCATATTGGGAATGCTGCTTTTAACGGCTTTCAGAATGAAGCCGGAGCACCGCTTCAACTACTATCGCGGTTCCATTTTCATGATGCTCATCTGTATGATTTTTGCCATCCTGACTAAGAGCTTTGCCGTTATTATGGTCTGCGCCTTCATTACAGGCGTTCTGAATGCCGTTATCAGTATTATTACACAGACCGTTATCATGCTGACGATCCCGGAATCCAATCGAGGAAAGGTCTTTGGTATCATGGGAACCATTGCAGAAGGCCTTTCACCCATCTCTATGGCCATCAGTGGTTTTGTTGCAGAGCTTTTAGGTGTTCAGCTTGCCATCATCGCGGCCTTTACGCTTGCGGGCGCATCGGTTATGCCATCTTTATTCAACCATAAATTCATGAGCTATATGAACAGCACCGACGAGGTTATGGCTGAAGCATCTGCCGATCCTACGGTTTAAGAAATCCGGGGGAGCCTATGGTTGAGCAATACATAAACGCGCTGATTAAATGTGAATTATTCCACGGAATTGAAAGGGAACAATTGAGTTCTCTTTTATCATGTCTGAAACCTCAGCTTCAAAGCTACAGCCGGCAGGATTTTGTTGTAAAACCCGGCGACAGCCTTGAGAGCCTGGGTATCGTCCTGAAGGGTGAGGCATCGGTTTTAAAGGAGAGCCTTTCAGGCAATCGCATCCTCCTTAAGAATCTGGAGCCTGGCGAAATGTTCGGGGAGATTGCGGCCTTTGCGGGGCAGGAGGAATGGCCTGCGCTGGTTCAAGCCAATGGCCCCCTAACGGTCTGCTTTATATCCAAAAACAAGGTCGCGGGGCAGTGCGGCAATGTCTGCAGCTTCCATGCCGCCATGACTACAAACATGCTGCGGATTGTTTCAGAGAGGGCTTTGCTGCTCAGTAAAAAGCTTGATTACGTATCCATCAGAACCATGCGTGCCAAGCTCAGTACCTTTATTTTTGAGCACTACAAAAGGACCGGAAAGCAAACCTTCATGCTGCCCATGAACCGCACCCAGCTTGCGGATTTTTTATATGTCTCCAGACCCTCCATGTCACGGGAGCTTTCAAGGATGCGCGATGAAGGCATCATTGATTTTCACCTTTCCACCATCAAGGTGCTGGATGCTGTAAAGCTTCAGACCTACTGCGAATAAAGCCGGCTACAGTCACGTTCTTTTATTGGATTTGTACAAGAGGAATCGGGGTTTGCCCGATTTTTTCTATGACAAGCCAAGGGCTGGTGTGTTATAATTCCAACCATATAGGCTCCATATACGTGTAGAAAGGTATGATGGTATGAACGAAAAAATCAGGGATGTCGCGGCCAGAATCAAAGGCTTGAGGCTTCTTTCCGGCTACACCATAGAAGAGGTGTCCAAGGTTTTAAATATCGCTGCTCCTGTCTACGAACAGTATGAAAGCGGCGAGGATGATATTCCCGTAAGCCTTCTTTATGAGATATCCGATTACTACAAGGTCGACATGACCGAGATCTTAACCGGTGTGTCACCCAAGCTTCATGACGTGTCCCTTGTCAAAAAGGGCGAGGGCCTGAAAATTGAGCGTTATGACCAGTATGAGTTCCAGAGCCTGGCTTTTAAGTATGCCAGAAGAAAGATTGAGCCGCTTTTGGTAACGCTTGTACCCGGTAAAAGCCCTGAGCTCGTTTCTCACAAAGGTCAGGAGTTTAATTACTGCCTTGAGGGGCGCATGAAGGTCGTCGTCAATAAGGACGAATACGTCCTCGAGCCGGGAGACTCGCTGTATTTCAATTCCCTGTTGCCCCACAAGATGCTGGCCATGGACGAAAAGGAAGCCCGGTTTATTACGGTTATCTTATTGTAGGAGGGTTAATCCAATGAATCTTGCATACCGTTATCTGGACAAGGATACCTTCGGAAGCTATGAGGACTTTGCCCAGAATCTTCATATTCATATCCCGGACAACTTCAACTTTGCTTATGATATTATCGATGAATACGCACGTCTTGAGCCCGATCGTCTGGCACTTGTCTGGTGCGATGATCATGGTGAGGAGCGGACGTTCACCTTTACCGATCTAAAAGTCTGGTCGGACAGAACGGCAAACTATCTGAAGTCTCTTGGTATCAAAAAGGGCGATAAGGTCATGCTGATCTTAAGGCGCCGCTACGAGTTTTATTTCTTTGCTCTTGCCCTTTGCAAAATAGGCGCTATTTACATTCCTTCCACCAATCAGCTTAAGGAAAAGGATATCGTTTACAGGAACAATGCCGCCGGTGTCAAAATGATCGTGGCCTATGAGGATGGAGACATCCTTTCCTACGTTGAAAAGTCCCGGGAGGTATCTCCTACACTTGAGACTACGGTCCTGGTTGGCGGTAAAAAAGAGGGCTGGCATTGCTACAACGAAGAAATTCAGTTAGCTTCTGATCAATGGGACAGGCCCCGGGGCGATGACGCTCCTAAGAATCAGGACCTTATGATCATTTACTTTACCTCGGGAACAACCAGCATGCCTAAAATGGCAGGACAGGATTTTACATACCCATTGGGTCATATCGTAACCGCCAAGTACTGGCAGCGCGTGGTAGAAGGCGGCTTACACCTGACACTGGCCGATTCGGGCTGGGCAAAGTTCGGTTGGGGCAAGCTCTACGGCCAATGGATCTGCGGTGCCGTGCAGTTTGTCTATGATATGGACAAGTTCGAGCCCAAGCGGCTTTTGGAAATCATGCAGAAATACGGCCTTAAGACCTTCTGTGCTCCGCCGACTGTATATCGTTTTTTGATCCAGCAGGACCTCTCTCAATACGATCTTTCCTCGCTGGTGCACTGCTCCACGGCAGGTGAGCCCTTGAACCCGCAGGTTTTCTATACCTGGGAGGAGGCAACGGGACTTAAGATACTCAATGGCTTTGGACAGTCAGAAACAACGGTTCTGGTGGCCAACTTCGAATGGCTTGAGATTGATCCCGGCGCCATGGGGAAACCGAACCCTGCTTACCATATCGATGTTGTCGATGAGAACGGCGAATCGGTTCCGGCTGGCGTCGAGGGCGAGCTGGTTATCCGTGATGTGGACACCAACAAGCCTGCAGGTCTCTTCTCCGGTTATTATAACGACGAAGTCTCGACCAAAAAGGTTTGGTATAACAACACCTATCACACGGGTGATGTCGTGTATAAGGATGAACACGGTCTTCTCTGGTTTGTAGGACGAAACGATGATGTCATCAAGGCCTCAGGCTACCGCATCAGCCCCTTTGAGGTAGAGAGTGCGCTTATTGAACATCCGGCGGTGGTTGAGTGCGCCGTTACCGGAGCGCCCGACCCCATCCGCGGTACCGTTGTCAAGGCAACCGTTGTGCTGGGGAAAGGCTACAAGGCCTCCGATGAGCTTAAAAAAGAAATTCAGGAGCATGTGAAGAATGTCACGGCGCCTTACAAGTATCCCCGCATCATTGAGTTTGTCGATGAGCTTCCCAAAACCATCAGCGGCAAAATAAAGAGAGCCGAGATCCGTAAGGAAGATCACAAAAGCAATAAATAGCCTAATAAAAAAACAAGGATGTCGAGAGAGCACCCAGTGGCTTGCAGTCTTAACCCGCTGCTTCACTGTCTAGGTGGGCTTGATCGACATCCTTTTTGTTTACTGCAGCTATTGCATAAAAGCAGCACTAAAAAGAGGAAATTGGGGCTTTATATGGAATATTATGCTCTAGAAGCCATGAGGAGGTTTAAAGGTGAAATTAGAGGAGAGGCCCGAACTATCCTTTACAGAGCTCCTTAACAATATGGATAAGGGCTTTGTGCTTAGGAAAGCGCTTTATGATGATTCAGGCGAGCCTTTTGATTTTGAGGTTGTTTATTATAATAGCGCTATGGAAAGGTACATCAGCTTTCCAATGGCTGAGCTCAAAGGCTTGACCATCAGGCACAAATACCTCCGTGAGCGGATAATCCCCATCCTTTCCATTTTGACCAAGGTGCTTGTAACAGGACAATCCGAAGAAAACCAATACTTTTGTGCTGAAAAAAACAGATATATCAAGGTTTATAGTTTTCGACCCTTTCCCAATTATGTTGGTTCCTTCTATGAGTTTGTAGCCCAAAATAGCGAAAATGATTATGACTGTTACGATTTTGAGTCTAAAGCGATGCAGATTTCAAACAGCTCAGACAGTGTTTTTTGGGTGAGAAAGGGCAATCGCATCACCTATGTCAATTCTGCCTTTGAAAAGATTTTCGGGTTGCCCTGCGACACCCTTTACAAAGATATTCACAGCCTGATGAAAGTTGTTCACACAGCGGACTATACCCGCGTGTGCAATACGCTTAAGAATGACGGCTTGCACCTGGAAACAAATTATAATATTGAATTCAGGATTATAACACCCCAAGGCCAATTGAAATGGGTATGGCTGAAGACCTTTTTTATCAGGGAGCTTACAGGAGAAATCAGCAGAAAGGCGGCTTCCATTACCGATATCACGGACCGCAAGCTCATGGAGGAGGAGCTCCACCACCAGAATCACGAGATAAGAACCCTATATGAGCTCTTTCGGAAAGCGGCCGAACAGGTCCCCTTCAAGGAAGTGCTTGAAAGAGCTCAAAAGCTCATCCTCGATTACCTCCAGGCAGAAGGCATGGATGTATATCTTTATGACGAGAAAACGCAGGACTTTCGCCTGGCTTCGTGCATTCGCACCTATGAAAACTACATGCCCGATGATGAGTTTTTACAAGGCGGCCTGGCACTGCCAAGCGAGATGCTAGATGCCAGACAAAGCCGTATCTTTTCAGTCAAGCTTCATCCCGACCCGATGACACGGTCCATTCTGGAGGGAATTGGAGTAAGCTCTATCTTTAATGTGCCCATTGTCTATGGTGAAAAGCCACTAGGCGTATTAAGCATCGCTGTCAGCGCAGAGTGTCAGGTCAGAGATCAGCAGAAAGAGTTTCTTGACACCATCGCCAACCAACTGGCTGTCATTATTCATAACCGCTTTTTATATGAGCAGCTCAATCAGGAGCTTGAGATGCGAAGAAAGGCCGAATGGGAGAATGAGCTCATTTTCACCACCTCCATCGACCTCATTGCTATTTTTGATTTCAATGATGGCAGATTTCTCCGACTCAGTCCACGGTGGGAGAAATGCTTGGGTTGGAGTCAGGGAGAGATGCTTTCCAAGGAAATCCTTGCGCTAGTCCATCCCGATGACATCAATACTGCCATGGGTACGTATGGCTTCTTTAAAGAGCACGGGGTTATTATAGGCTTTGAATGCCGGCTGCTGTGCAAGGATGGAAGCTATAGGTGGATTGCCTGGAATGGGCAGCTCGTCAATGAAATGGGGAAAGAGCTTGTCATTGCAACAGGTCGTGACATAACGCTCAGTAAGGAGATTGAGGATAAAAATCGGGAGCTTGAAAGAGCCTATCAATTGGAAACCTTGAAGATGGAGTTCTTTGCCAATATCTCACATGAATTCAGAACGCCTCTTAACATCATTCTTTCAGCGCTCCAGCTCATTCAGCAGACCCTTAGCGACAAGGCGGGCATATCGCCTATGCATGAGCGGCATTACCGCTATTTGAAGTCCATCAAGCAAAATGCCTTCAGGCTTTTGAAGCTTGTCAATAATCTTATTGATATTACCAAGCTGGATTCGGGCTATTTTAAGCTTTACCCTTCTAACCATAATATCGTGGATGTTATTGAAAATATCACACAGTCTGTGGCGCAATACATAGAAGGAAAGGGCATCTCCCTTATTTTCGATACCGATGTTGAGGAAAAGATTCTAGCCTGTGATGCCGACCTCATTGAACGCATTCTTTTGAATCTTTTATCAAATGCCGTAAAATATACCGAAAAGGGCGGAACAATCAAGGTTATCGTTCAAGACCTCGGGGAACGGGTGCGCATTACCGTTAAGGATACCGGCGTGGGTATTCCCGAGGAGAAGCTGGACAGCATCTTTGAAAGGTTTGTACAGGGTGACAAGCCCTTGACAAGAAGATGTGAGGGAAGCGGCATAGGGCTTTCTCTTGTCAAATCCCTGGTTGAGCTTCATAAGGGGAAGGTGTATGTACAGAGCGTTGTAAATGGGGGAAGCTCCTTTATTTTCGAGATACCGGTAACCATCTCTGAAAATGACGTGGTACAAGCAAGCATTGAACCCAGCCCCGAGGAGCGCATCCACAAGATAAACGTTGAATTTTCCGATATCTATTCGTTGAATGTGTAACTGTGGTAAAATGTGGTATTAACGATAAAATTTGATGAGAAAGGGTTGTCTTCTCATGAATAAAGTAGTAAACCTGTCTGCATTGAGATTCCGTCATGCTTTCCGCACACACCAAACCATGATTCTGGACCGCTTTCAAAAGGAGCTTGCAACAAAGAAACCGGGAGAACCCCTGAGGTTTCATGTGGTAGCTCCGCCCGGAGCGGGAAAGACCATCATTGGCCTGGAGTTGGCCATCAAGCTTAAAGCACCTGCCTTGATTGTATGTCCCAATACGGCTATTCAAGGACAGTGGGTCAAAAAGCTGGAGCTGTTCCTGCCTGAAAACGGCTCTATCAAGGCCGACGATGTCATTGCCTCGGAGCCGGACAAGCCCCACCCCATCAACGTTTTAACATACCAAATCCTCAGTATTCCGGAGGATGCAGGGGAGACACTGGTTGAGCTGGCTGAAGGACTTTGGGCTGAGACCCTGAGCAATTCTCTGGGTGCCGAGCTTGAAGAGGCCAGGGGCAGGATTGCAAAGATGAAGGAATCCAATGCCTCTGCCTATAAAAAGGAGCTCGCCAAGTACATCAAGAGCATTCGAAATGGCAAGCTTATGGGGCAGGAATCCGATAAGAAGGGCCAGAATGCGCAGAATACCCAAACAACACAGGGTGCGCAGAACGCACAAGGTTCACTAGGCTCACAGACTATGGCTAACGGTCAGGGTGCCCAAATTTGGCATGGCGCACAGTGGGCTCAAAGCGCTGATGCAGCCCCGCAGACAGCATCTCCTGGCGACGGGCGGGTTCAGAATGGCACCTCAGCCGGAGACCAGAAATATCTGGCTATTTCCATCCTGCACAAAAACACCCGTGAGCTCCTTCAGCGGCTTAAGGATGCCGGCGTCAAAACCGTTATTTTTGATGAATGTCATCACCTCCAGACCTACTGGGCTGTCGTCATGAAGCAGATCCTCGAATGGATGGAGATTGAGAATATCATTGGCCTCACGGCCACACCTCCAATCGATGAAAAGAGCGAGGTTCTCCAAAACTATATGAGCCTCTTGGGAGAAATCGATTTTCAGATTCCAACCCCTGCGGTGGTCAAGGACGGCATGCTGGCCCCCTATCAGGACATGACCTATTTCTGCCTTCCTCAGGAAAATGAAATGGCCTACCTCAACAGCTGCCATTCCAAATTTCAAAAGCTTATCGAGGGCTTTTCATCCCCCCAGAGTGACTTCTGCAAATGGATGATCGACCGCATTATTGAAAGAAAGCTGGCCGACGGCAGCAAGCGCGAATGGCGAAAGCTCTTTGCCCAGCGTCCCGACTTTTCGTGCGCAGGTGTGAAATACCTTAGAAAGGCTGGTATCAAGCTGCCTTCCGACATCACCTTGAGCAGCGGCATGTACGGCGACTTAAGTGTTGAAGAGTGGGCGATGCTCATTGAGGACTATGCCCTGAACAGGCTTAAGCTGAGCTCCGAGGAAGAACATAAGAGAGCCTATGATGAAATCAAGGACGCACTTTATACCCTGGGCTTTATTCTGACTGAGACCGGCATACGAACCTACATTTCACCTCTGGATCGCGTGCTGTCCTACAGCAAGAGCAAGCTTAAGGCCGTTAAGGATATTCTCCGCCACGAAATGAAGCTCATGGGCGAATCCATCCGAGCAGCCGTGGTCACCGACTTTGAGTTCTCTAACGCCCTTTCCCTAAAAAAGCTGGATAACGTGCTGGATGAAGAGTGCGGCGGCGCTATAAGCGTTATGAAGGAGCTCGTGACCGATGAGGAGCTGGACAGGCTCAATCCTGTTATGGTTACAGGTAAAAGCCTGCTGTGCGATGATGATATTGCCGAGGAATACCTGAGGCTCTTTAACGAATGGGCAAGGGAGCAGAGTCTGGATATCCGTCTTTCGATGAAACCCGGCTTTGGCGGCAAGCTTTGTGAAATTGAGGGATATGGCAGCGATTGGAATACCAAATCAGCGATTCTCTTTACCACAAGCATCTTTGAAAAAGGGCTTTCCAAGTGTATTATTGGCACCCGCGGACTTTTGGGAGAAGGCTGGGACAGTGTGAGCCTCAACACGCTCATAGACCTTTGCTGCGCTTCGACCTACGCGTCGGTGAACCAGCTTCGAGGCCGCAGCATCCGAAAGGATGAAAAAGCGCCGCGCAAGCTTGCTAATAACTGGGACGTTGTGACCTATGCCTCCGAGCTTAAGAAAGGCGACAATGACTACAAGCGCTTGGTCAAGAAGCATGAGCAGTTCTATTCGATTTGTGACGATGGACGCATCCAGAAGGGTGTTGGCCATGTCCATCCCATCCTGACCTTCCGCGAAAAGCTCGGAACCGAGGACATCAACCAGATTAATGAGCACATGTTTAAGAAGGCCTCGATTAGAAACCAGAAGTATGACAGCTGGAAAATAGGCGAGCGCTTCTATAATGTCGAACAGG
>JAOABT010000456.1 GCA_026418215.1 Clostridia bacterium
AGATGTCTATAAGAGACAGCGTCAATACGGGCAAGGATGCTGTCGAGTGGGCTTATGAAGCTGAAAAGCGGGGTGCGGGGGAGATTCTTCTTACCAGCATGAACTGTGACGGAACAAAAGCCGGTTATGATATCGAGCTGACTCGTGCGGTTTCAGAGGCTGTTAAAATCCCTGTCATCGCCTCGGGCGGTGCCGGAACCATGGAGCACTTCAAGGAAGCCATTACCGAGGGCAAGGCCGATGCCGTTTTGGCAGCCTCTTTATTCCATTTCGGCGAAATGAAAATTCTTGATCTCAAGCACTACCTTAAGGAACAGGGGATTGAGGTCAGGTTATAGTGTATGAGAGCGAGTCCGGGTATATGGGCAAGAGCACGCGTTCACAGCAGTGCATTAAACCCGCCCTTACTTAGCCTATCCCCCGGAAAGCCTTTAAAGTGCGGCCGAACAAAAATCCGGTTGTAGGGTGCTAGTGAACAAAGATAGAGAATATCTATTATAATGCAAAGCATATGGCTTTTGAGGTCTTTTTAAAAAGTTTTCTTAAAACAAATCGTAAAACCCTTCTTATTTTTAAAATCAAGTCAGGCTGGACATGCTAGGCATAAGATTAATGCTGGAGGTGTCCGGCTTTGGAAAGCAAACGATATGGCCTCATGACGGCCATGGCCATGATTGTCGGAACGGTTATCGGTTCCGGAATTTTCTTTAAAAGTGACAATATTCTTTATTACACCCGCGGCAGTATACTGCGGGGCGTAGCGATTCTCATCATTTCGGCCTTTGCCATCGTTTTTGGCTGCCTTTCTTTGAATAACCTTGTCAAGCGCTCAAGCGCCTCGGGAGGCATTGTATCCTGGGCCTACCAATACTGCGGGCGCAGAGTCGCCTCAGCCTACGGCTGGTTTTTTACCTTCATTTATTATCCAACGCTGGCGGTTATCGTGTCCTGGGTCGTCGGCATTTACACATCTATCCTCCTTGGTTTTTCTGCTTCTTCCTATGTGCAGCTTGCCATAGGTTTCTCATATCTATTGCTATGCTGCCTCTATAATATGATTGCACCGCGCTTTTCAGGCTTTTTTCAGAGAATGGCGACCCTTATCAAGCTGATTCCCCTTCTCCTAATTGCGGTCCTGGGCCTTCTATTTGGACACGGTGTTACAGCACCGGAGGGGTTAATGCCGGTTAAGGCATCCCAGGTGAGCTGGCTTGCTGCCATCGGACCCATTGCCTTTGCTTTCGACGGCTGGGTCGTTGTAACGTCTATTACATCGGAACTCAAGGACTCAAAGCGTCATATGGGGCTGGCACTGGTGATTTCGCCGCTCTTTATTCTAGTGGTTTATCTGGCCTACTTCCTGGGCGTGACCAAGCTTTTGGGCGTTAACACCATTCTCGGGCTTGGGGATAATCACGTCGGTCTGGCTGCATCAACACTTTTTGGACCCCTTGGGGCCAAGCTTTTGCTTATTGGTATTCTTATTTCAGTCATGGGAACCCTGAACGGCGTTGTTATGGCGGGTATCCGCGTGCCCCATGTCCTTGCCACAGAGGGCTTGCTGCCCCACGACAAAAACCTGAAACAAATGAATCCGAGGTTCAATATGCCCCTAAAAGCGGGATTGATGTTTATCATCCTGTGTACGGTTTGGTATGTGCTCCATACGCTGACCCTCATGTACGGGCTTCTGGGACAGTCAGATATTTCGGAAATTTCTATTGTGATGCAGTATTTGCTTTATGCGATCCTTTATTATCAGATTTTTAAGCTTTACAGAAAGGGAGAAGTGAAGGGGCCCTTGAATGGTGTCCTGTTTCCGCTTCTTGCTATCTTAGGTTCCTTGTTCATTCTGGTCGGGGGACTCCAAAATCCACTGGCCCCGTTGTATGCGCTGTTTTGTGTCTTTATTATGGCTTTGGGTTTTGTATATGCCAAAAAGGACGGGGCTTGGTATTCTTTCAACGATGAATCCTAAGCAGGGCCCTTAAGGAGAGGAAGTTTACGGAAGTGTACAATTGACAAAAAAATCACAAATATGCTACAATGAGCAGGAATGTTTTTGTAAGAAATGTTAAACCAGAATGTAAGGGTAGGTAAAAAAGATGTCAGAGGAAAAGAAAATATCCATTGCGGTCATCAGAAGGCTTCCCAGATATTTTCGTTATCTGTACGACCTCATTAAGCTTGATATTAAGCGTATTTCCTCCAAGGAATTAAGTGAGCGGATGGGTATAACAGCCTCTCAAATCCGTCAGGACCTTAATTGTTTTGGCGGCTTTGGACAGCAGGGCTACGGCTATAATGTTGAGTCTCTTTACGAGGAAATAGGCCATATTTTGGGTACCGACAAGCGCTTCAACTGCATCATTATCGGTGCCGGAAACATGGGAAATGCACTTGCAAACTACGAAAATTTCAAGAAAAGAGGCTTTGATCTCGTTGGAATTTTTGATGTTGATCCCCTTAAGGTTGGGACCAAGATTAATCAAATCCCTGTATATCACATGGATGAGCTTGATGCCTTTGCAACCAAGCAGAAGGTTGATATTGCCATGCTGACCGTCCCGAACAAGCGCATCAATGACGTAGCCAAGAAGGTAGCCTCTTTGGGCATCAAGGGGATATGGAATTTCTCGCCTACCGATTTAAGGCTGGAGGGCGATCTTGTGATTGAAAACGTTCACTTAAGCGACAGCTTGATGGTTTTGGGCTACAGGCTTCGTGAAAAAGGGTTTTAATAGCTCGATAAAGAAATGAACCGGAAACATGGACTACGGGCGTTTTGACAACGCTGATAGCATAAAAAGAAGCAGGGTGACCTGCTTCTTTTTGTTGCAATCAATGAAGAGAGGCCCCTCTGCAAAAGGCCTTTATCTGACGTAATGCACGGTGAAGTTATACTCCTGCTCATTGTAGGTGAAGGACACCGGGATATCTCTGTCCGTTTCCTGAGCATCCATATAGAAGGTGATCATTTCATCCAAGGGAAGCGCTGTGCCGTCGCTGAGCAGGGCATAGGCGTAACCTATGACGGTATAGCCGACAGCACTGCCGCCCCCATTACCTGGGATGAGCTCAACATCACGGATATCGGCGCCTGTCACCTTCTTCTCATCTGTCACGACAATGGTTTTGGTCAGCGTCCCTGAAAAGCTCTTTCCGCTTTTACCCCGATTGAGTGTGATAGAGTATGAAATCTCATAGCTTCCGGGCTTTGTCGGCTTGAATTCAGCCCTTGCACGATAGCATCCGGTTCCGGTGTCATAGGTGGTTTCCAGCTTCTGTGCATTGGTCCAGGCATCTTTGAAGCCTGATCCCATTTTCAAGGCTGTGGCCGTCAATTCTATGGTTTCTCCAAGCTTAATCTGATCAGGAATGCTGCCCCACTGCAGGTCGACAGCTTTAGCCTGAGGCAGGGCGAAGCTGGCCACAGGCAAAGCCAGGCATACCGAAAGAAATAGAGCAAAAATCAGCTTTTTCATAACAAACCCCCTTATGATTGTGTCGTAATGCTGTGTTAGTCTCATTTTCTCATGCTTTCCTCCCTTTAGGCTATCAGTCCATCAGGTACAAATGTCTAGTGCTATATGCCTAGAGGTATTATGTCAAACGGTTGACATAAAATCCATAAGGATTATAATGGAACTTGAGAGGCTCCAGGAGCAGGAAATATGAGACTATAAAGAGGAAGCATGGATTCTTTCAAAAGCGGGGTTAAGCGTATGACCTATACTTTGGAAAATGCAGACCGATACATTCGGGAGAATGCACCGACCATAAATCCAAAATGGAGGCCAATGTATCATTTGGCGGCAGAGGTTGGCTGGCTGAACGATCCCAATGGCTTTATCCATTACAAGGGGCTGTATCACCAGTTTTATCAGCATTATCCCTATAAGGCCGAATGGGGCCCCATGCACTGGGGGCATGCCACAAGCACCGATCTTGTTAAATGGCAGTATCAGCCCGTAGCGCTGGCTCCGGATAGGGCTTACGACCAGAGCGGCTGCTTTTCAGGCAGTGCTATCCCTGTCTCTTATACACATCTCCGAGCCCACG
>JAOABT010000638.1 GCA_026418215.1 Clostridia bacterium
GACCGAGAAGGGCGCTGTTTGGCTCGATGCGGCCACGACCAGTCCCTACGATTTCTATCAGTACTGGAGAAATGTAGACGATGCTGACGTTATCAAGTGTTTGAAGCTCTTAACCTTTGTGCCCATGGACCAGGTCAATGAAATGGCGACGTGGCAGGATGCACGCATTAATGATGCTAAGAAGGTTCTGGCCTTCGAGCTTACCAAGATTGTCCATGGCGAGGAAGAAGCCATAAAGGCAAAGAGCGCTGCCGATGCTCTTTTTGGGCAGGGTACCTCCTCTGAAAACATGCCTACTGTAGCCCTTTCCAAAACCGAAATAGGCGATGGGCTCAATATTCTAGATATTCTCATGAAGACAGGCCTTATACCGTCAAAGGGCGAGGGCAAGCGACTTATCCAGCAGGGCGGTCTTTCTGTCAACAACGAGAAGATCGATTCCTTTGACAGACAGATCACAATGGCTGACGTTAAGGATAATGAGATGATTATCCGAAAGGGTAAAAAATCCTATCACCGCATCGTTGTAGAATAAGCTGAAGAGATGGGGTAAACCATGGAGATCAAGGTTGGCGAGATTATTAAGGCTAAGCGGGAAGAACGGGGCATGAATCTCATTGAGTTTGCCAAGAAGGTTGAGATATCCCCCGGCTACCTGTCCCAGATAGAAAATGGGCGCAAGACTAATCCAAGACTCGATATCCTGCTGAAAATCATACACGAGCTGGATATTGATATTGAGATGCTTCTGGGCCTTGAAAGCACGGAGGAGAATTATCTGTCCAGAATTCCTTCACTTTTAAAGCTCACCCTGGCCAAGGAAAGGAACCTCAAAACCCTGTCCGACATGGAGGTCTTGAGAAAATTCAATGCTCTCGCTGACCGTATTCTTGAGGCAAAATATATTTTAGAGAGCAGAGAGCTCTACCAAATGTTCATGGAGGACGCCTCAGCCCAAATCGAAAATGCCCTGAAACGCTATATGGCGCTTCAACTCCTCCTGCAAAAGGATTAATTGTATAACAAGCCCGTTTTCTCCGTATGCTAAGGAAAGCCTTAGCCACGTTGACCGATGGAATAAACCGCACTTTCTGCCGCGCTCTTATTCAACCAGATAACAGATGTCATCTGTATCATGGCTGAGGCGCAGGCAAAGGGGCGGTTTTTTTATTGCTTCCAGTATATACCGTGAAATAAAGTGAACGGTTTTGTCGCTCCCAGTCGTATTTAGGGCAGAAGGGGGGAAAACAGAGTGAACCGACTGATCAGTCCCAGCAGCGATGCTGTTTCCCAAGCCGTCGATAAGTACTCCGACATGATTTACAGAATCTGTCTGATGTACCTTAAAAACAAAGCAGATGTCGAGGATGTGTTTCAAGAAGTTTTTCTGAAGTTCATGCTTCAGAAAGAACCTTTTGAAAGCGAGGAACATGAGAAGGCCTGGCTCTGCCGGGTGGCCTTCAACAAATGCAAGGACCTATGCAAGAGCTTTTGGCGCTCAAGGGTTTCGAGTATTGAAGAAATGGAGATACCTGATGAAACCCCGGATGAGAGGGAGCTTTTACGAACTGTGTCAGCTCTGCCTGACAAATACAAACAGGTGATCTACCTGTACTATTATGAAGGCTATGCGGTTCCTCAAATTTCATCCCTCATTAAGAAAAACGAAAACACAGTATATACCCTTTTAAGGCGTGCAAAAACACTTTTGAAGGATAGGCTGGAGGAGGAGTCAGAATGAATCAGCTTAAGAAAATTATGAGCCGTGCTAAGGCGGATGAGGCCTTAAAGGAAAGCACCAAGGCCTATCTGAAGGATGCACTCTTAAATCAGGGCCGAAAACAGCCCGCTTACACGAGAATTTGGAAGGAGAATGTACAAATGAAAAAATGGCTGGTTGCAGCTTGTGCTTTGATTGTTATCGTATTGACATCGGGAGGTGCCTATGCCTTTTACAACACCCCTGTCAATTATGTAAGCGTGGATATCAACCCGAGCATTGAGCTCGGTATCAATGCCTTTAACAAGGTTGTTTCTGCGGAAGGTGTCAACGAGGATGGACAGACCGTTTTGGCCGACCAAAGCGTTCTTAACCTGAACGTACAGGATGCAGTCAATAAAATTGTTCAATCAGCTGCGGACAAGAATTTTATTGCTCAGGATGGGTCAACGGTTGTAGCGGTTACCGCCGAATCCAAGAATACCGACCAGGCAACGAAGCTTCAGAATGAGAGTGCCAAGGGTATCGACGAAGCCATGAGCGCCAAAAAAGCTGCGGCTATTGTCTACAAGGATTGCTCAGACCCCGCATTAAGAGCGGAAGCAAAAGCACTGGGTCTTTCTCCCGGCAAATATAAGCTCATCAAGATGCTTCAGGCTCTTGATCCTTCGATCACAGTCGACCAATACAAGGATGCAAAGGTTTCCGATATGGTGCTCAAGGCCAATGAGCTCGCACAGGCTGCCGGAATTAGTACTAAACAATTCGAGAATGTAAAAGACGCTGCCGAGAAGGTTAAGGCTATGAGAGACGGCGATGAGGAAGAGCTTGATAAGGCCGATGACAGTAATGCCACACAGATTACAAATGAAGAAGACCAGGATCAGCAGAAGCTTGACGAGCAAAAGCCCGATAATCAGAAGCAAAACAACGGTAAGCATAACGGACAGAACAAGCAGAAGGGCAATAACGGGAAAAAGCTTGATGAACAAAAGAACGAAGATGAAAACAATAATGATGAGCAAGATCACAACCAGCAGACGATCACACAGAAGCAGGATGAATCTCAGCTCCAGAATGCTGATGACCGCCATGAAGAGGATTCTGACAAGGATGACGATGGCGGAGCTAATCAGGGAAGCCAGGATGACGAGCACGACGATTAATAATTGATTCAGAAAGCTTAAAGAGCATAAACAAGCCCGGAATGCATGAGCGCTTCGGGCTTGCTTTTTGTTACTGTGTATGATGGCTTTTCATCTTGCTTTGAGGCTGCATAGAATCTGGTTGGGATGAAACCCAAGTGGCATTAAAAGGGGTTTACCTTATGAAGCAAAAGTTATTCGATAGACCATTATGGGATACATAAACGGTCTTTATTACCACGCAGGAATCAGCAGTGCCTTACCGGCGTAGATAAGGTCTGGGTTTTCAAGATTATTGATCTTTGCAAGCTCGATCCAGCTGTGCCCTGTCTTTCGGGCGATTTTCCAAAGGGCGTCACCCTTCTGTATGGTGTAGGTGGTATATTTAATGCTTTCGGGATGGGCGGTGATATAGGCGATAAGGGCCTCATCCAGGGCCTGGTATTCATTGACCAGCGGCAGGTCCTTGAAGGCATAGCCATCGCCGCCGCTTGCCATGAAATCATTGGTTGCAACGGTGTATTCCTTATTAAGATCAAGCTTGACACCCTTGATCCAAACCTTGGTCACACGTTGCCCTTCGGGCTTTGATGCATCAAAAAGATATTCAATATTGGCGACCTGGGGGAAGGCCCCGTTGGTTTCCGGATACTTCGAAAGCCCATGCTCCAAGGCTGCCAGAATATCCGAGCCCCTCATTTTCTTTGTCACGATATAGTTTCCGAAGGGAAGGACCGTGATGACATCTCCACGGGTGATATTCCCGGCTTGAATGCTTGCTCTGATGCCTCCGCCATTGGTTATGGCGGCATCGGCACCGGTCAGGGCAACCATGGCCTTGGTAATGAGGCAGGACAAATTGGTGGGGGAGGTGCGAACGTTGGCCCTCTCTCCATCAAGAACAATGTTGCTCTTAGCAATAACTTCTGAGAGTATGGCCTTTTGGGATTCAGCATAGCCGTTGATCACTGCCGAAACCTTTTCGTCGGGGGTCAGCTCTGCCGCCTGCTCCTTTGTATACAGGGAAGCCTTAACGCTTTCAAGCTTTTTGTCTGGACCGAAGGTTAAAGCAACTGTACCGACATTCTTAAGGTAATCGCCTGTCTGTACAATCAGCGTATTGCCGATCTTAAGAGGATCAGTCAAGGTCGTATGGCTATGGCCGTCTATAATGAGATCAATGCCGCTGACCTTCTCGGCTACCATTTTGCTGGTGATATCGCTTGAGGCATCCAAGCCAAGGTGGGAAACACAGACGATAACGTCTGCCTTGCCCTTTAAGGCTTCAACCATGGCTTTTGCTTCTGCTATGGGGTCTGTAAAGCTTAAACCGGTCACATTGTTAGGATTGGTTTTATAGACTGTTTCCGGTGTTGAAAGCCCAAAAAATGCGAATTTTATACCTTCGCGTTCAATGATGACATAAGGATCAAGGAAATTCTTGCCGTCACCCTTCTTAACATTGGAGGAGATCACTTTGAATGTAGCCTTGGAAGCCAGTTCAAGCAAACGATCCTGACCATAATTAAAATCATGGTTGCCCGGCGTCATGACCTCATAGCCGACCTGATTCATAATCTTGACAATGCTCTCACCGCGCTCCAGGGTTGCAAGGGTTTGTCCGTGGAAAGCATCGCCGGCGTCCACCAAAATGGGCCGAATTCCCGACTCCGAGGTGATATTGGCTGCTAATGCTGCGACCTTGCCGTAGCCCATGCCTGCATTCTTTTCCTCAAGCACTCTTGCATGCACGTCGGTTGTATGGATAATCGTGATGGTTTTATTTGCATCAACCTGCGGCTGTGTGCCTGTCTGTTCACCAAAAGCTGCAACCGAAAGAAGGAGAGAGAAAATGAGAATGAAGGACAATAAGCGAAGTTTCATCATGCTTCCTCCTTAATATGGTTAGTAGTAGCGCTTTTATTATACTTTTCAAACCCATTAATATCAAATCTTAGCGGCAAGTAGGATCCAAAAGGCTGTCAGGCTGTTTAATAATCAGCAATATGCCTTGGGAAATGCTTAACATCCGTACTTTTGGAGGAAGGCGGAAATGACTTCCCTATATTTGTCCTTATCCTGGCTGAAGCTCCCTGCATGACCTGCGCCTTGCACGATATACCTTTCCTTTATGCCTTTTTTGGCTGTATATAAATCTTCGACCATGGAAGTAGGAGTAAAATGGTCCTCAGCCCCGTGGATAAAAAGAATGGGTACGTCCTGAAGCATTTTGGATTTTTCGAGCTCTGCAGCAGGAGAGATCTCTTCAAAACGGAAGCCGCCACGCAGCTTGCAGATAAGGCTGGCGATGGGGATAAAGGGGTATTTGGGAAGCTTATACTTCCGCCAAATCTGATAAGAAAGCTCCTTGGTAAGGTCCGAATAGCCGCAGTCCTCAATAATAAATTGAATGCCCGGCTCATCAGCAGCATAGAGAAGAGCAGTGGAGGCTCCCATGGATTCACCATGGAGACCAATTTTAACGTTACTTCCCCATTCTTCCTCAACAAATTGGACGACAACCTTCAGATCCATCTTTTCACGATAGCCCATGGTTGTAAGGTCCCCGCCGCTTCGACCGCAATTGCCGTGATCATAGAGTACAACATTATAGCCCAGGTCATAAAAAATCTTGGAATACTTGATGCTTCCAACAAGGTTGTAGGAATAGCCGTGAACCAAGATAACCGTCTTGTCGGTCTCTAAAGGGTTTTTTACAAGCTGCACATAGAGGTCATAGCCATAGGGAGACTTCACAAAGACTTCCTGTTTAGAGAGGCTGTTATACCAGGTGCGTGAGATATTCCCTTTCTCTTCCTCACCCTGAATACAGTCTTCCATAAAGATTCTATTAACATGTAAAAGCGTTGTAACAAGATTGTTGGAGATGAGTAGGATAACGGCAGAAAGAATAAGGAGAATTAACAAAAACCACATTATTCATCATCATCCTTATTTAATATCAGGAGGCTGCCAATGAGCTCCCTATACATTATAAGATATTGCATAGGTGCTGTAAAATGAAGGAATATCGTTGGGAAAAGATTTGGAAGGAATGCTTTTAGCCTCTTGACCTCATTAGCTTCTGCCAGTATAATATATTATGCGCTTTTAAACGTGCATCTGATATTCCTCAATAGCTCAGTCGGTAGAGCATGCGGCTGTTAACCGCAGGGTCGTTGGTTCGAGTCCAACTTGAGGAGCCACTGGGGCCTTTAGCTCAGTTGGTCAGAGCTACCGGCTCATAACCGGTTGGTCCGGGGTTCGAGTCCCTGAAGGCCCACCAACAATAATGACAGTAAAGCCCATCAGGAAACTGGTGGGCTTTACTGTTTTCTGCCAATCTCACGAGCATCGTGTTTTCATGAAAAGGAGAAAAAGATACATACTAAATCGACGGGATTTTGTTGGGGGTTTGTTAAGGAATTTTTAAGAAAACCTGCCTTCAATTCCTTCGTGACCAAGGAATTTCTGACGACAAAAAGGTAGATAATAGTACAAATTTGGATAATCTTCGACCTCAATGTTAAAAGTATGTTAAGTCGATTGCCTGATATTTAACATTCGGTTATAATCGTGGAGGACTTGAAAATAAGCAGGAAGAGGGCGATATTGTGTTAAGAGCGACACGTAAGGAAGATATCTTTTTTGATTATTTTGTCGAAGCGGTGGAGAATACCTGCCATGCATCGGCTTTGCTGCTTGACTTAATGACTCATTTTACAAATGTTGAAGAAAAAATAAAGAAGATTGAGGATGCAGAGCACGAGGGCGACAAGCATGTACACAAGGTTCTGGAGGTTCTCAACAAATCCTTTATCACTCCGATAGATAGAGAGGACATCTATCTTATTGCCAAGGAGACGGACAATATCTTCGACGCTATTGAAGCAACAGCGCATCGCTTCAGTATGCTCAATGTTACCGCCATCAGACCCGAAGGCATTGAAATGGCAAAGCTTATTGTTGATTGTACCAATGAGCTCAGGGAAGTCATGATCAACTTAAGAGAGCATAAGAAGCATAAGAATCCCAAGGATATCGTCAAGAAAATGGGCGCAAAAAGCGATGTTCTCCTAAAGGAAAGAATTATTGAAGTTAACAGGATTGAAAATATAGGAGATGTAGCCTTCAGAAAAGCCATGACCAACCTTTTCAAAAATGAAAAGGATGCTGTTGAGGTTGTAAAATGGAAGCAAATCTTCGAATTGCTTGAAAACACTCTGGATGCCTGTGAAGACGTGGCCAATATTATTGAAGGGGTTGTTATGAAGCATGCTTAATATGACGACCTTCCTTGTTGTTACCGTTATTATATTGGCTGTTAGCTTTGATTTTATCAACGGGTTTCACGATACGGCAAACTCCATTGCGACAACTGTCTCTACGAGGGTGCTGTCACCTAAGATGGCGCTGTTGCTTGCAGCGTGCCTCAACTTTATCGGAGCTCTCTTGAATCAAAAGGTAGCCGGCACTGTTGCAAAAGATATCGTCGACAAAACCATGGTTAAGGGTAACAGCGGTCTGATTATCGTTATCGGCGCCTTAGTCGGAGCGATTATCTGGAACTTGATCACCTGGTATTTCGGCATCCCCAGCAGCTCCTCACACGCCTTATTTGGCGGCATGATCGGCTCTTCCATTGCCTTCACCCAAACCTTCTCGGTTGTTAAATGGTGGGGCGTCATGCAAAAGGTTATTATTCCTCTCTTCACTTCCCCTATCATTGGATTGTTTCTGGGTTTTTTGTTTATGAAGCTCCTTTATAAGATTTTACGACCCTTTACACAGCAATCGGTAAACAAATGGTTTTCCAAGCTTCAAATCCTGTCGGCCGGCTTCATGGCTTACTCCCATGGTAACAACGATGCTCAGAAGTCGATGGGTATCATTACGCTGGCCCTTGTTACAGCCAATATGAACAACGGTCAGGAGCACGTCCAGCCGTGGGTTGTGTTACTCTGCGCAATTGCGATGGCCCTAGGAACCTCAGTCGGCGGTTGGAAAATCATTAAAACCATGGGCGTTAACATGATCAGACTCCAGCCCATCCAGGGATTCGCAGCCGAAACCTGTGCCGCGACGGTCATCGAGACCATGACCCATTTTGGAGCACCGGTCAGTACCACCCACATCATTTCGACTGCTATCATGGGTGTTGGTGCTGCTAAAAGAGTTTCAGCCGTCAGATGGTCGATTGCAAAAAATATCCTCTGGGCATGGTTCATCACCATACCGTTCACAGCTGTTCTCGGCGGACTTGTAGCTGCACTGCTGAAGCTTCTGTAACCGGAACTTATAGCGAAAGCCATACTCGGGCTTAGCCGTTTATAGTGTGGCGTAATGCCCAAAAGCATCTGTTATCGATGTATTTAGTGATATAAATAAGAGCCATGAAGCCTCGTTCAGTTTAATTCTGGATGGGGCTTTTCTTATGCAGCTCATACAAAGTTTTGTAACATAAGCGAGAATCTCATATTCGTGCTTTTTATCTCCTTCCTGGTCATGATAAAATAATGACAAATCAATGCTTACAAATAGATAATTAAATGGAGATTTAATGATACTAAAAGGCAGACTCAAGCTTATTTATAATAAAGTTCCTCCTTGTGAGGTTTTAGCTGATATTGGCACCGATCATGCACTCATCCCGGCACAGGCACTGCTGGACGGCCGCTGCCGAAAGGCCATCGCCTGCGATGTTAAAAAGGGTCCTTTAGAGAGGGCAGATCGTACCCGAAAGGCCTACCATCTTGAAGAGAGAATGGAGCTTCGTTTGGGAAGCGGTCTTGAGCCTATTTCTATGGAAGAGTCGGACTGCGTGGTTCTGGCCGGTATGGGTGGCATTCTCATGACAGAGCTTCTGGGCGACTCTCTGGAGAAGGCCCGCAAAGCGCGCTGCCTCGTGCTTCAGCCCATGGTGGCCCATGAGCTCGTCAGGCCATATTTATGGCAAAACGGGTTTGAGGTTACCGATGAAGCCCTGGCCAAAGAGGGGGAGAAGCTTTATCAGGTGCTGACAGCACATTATACCGGCAGTCAAAGAACAGATTGGAAAAGGTTGAATGCGTATATCGGGGAGCTCCTTGTTAAAAATAAGGATCCCCTCCTGCAGCTTTGGATAGAAGAAAGGCTTAATAAGCAAAGGAAGATTGTTGCAGGTCTCATGGAGGGCAGACTTACCGAAGAAGCCCTACTGGAAGAGGAAAGGCAGCTCCTTAGCGAGATGGAGAGCCTTTATGCCGGTATCAGAGGGTAGGTCTTATGAAACGTTTTTAAAATTTAATATTATAGAAGCGGCCAAATTGATGGATCAGAAGAGTAAAGAGATTAAGAACATCGGTTGGACTAAAACTGTTACCTTGGCCTAGCGACTTAATGGTTATAACGGGGAATTAACAAAAATGGGTCATAGTGATTGATTACGAAGGCCATGTATGCTATGAATGCCATTTCATTTAAGACTGGCTTATGGAGTTTTTATGCAAAACTCAATCTATAAAGCAAAGACTTAAATGGAGTAGGCTTTTTAGGATAAAATCATGGAGTTAGAAACTGCTGTTTATGAATAGCCAGCCTATTATAGCCTCAAGAATTTAGCCTCTACGGGAGGAACCAGATGATTATTCAGGATATTTTGATGTTTTTGGAGGAGCTTGCACCTCTCACGTTACAGGAAAGCTATGACAATAGCGGCCTGATCATTGGCAGCCGGGAGAATAAGGTTTCCCGCGTGCTTGTATGCCTCGATGCCGACTCAGAAGCCCTCGACAACGCCATCGAGAAGCGCTGCGAGCTTGTGCTTTCCCATCATCCCTCCGTTTTCAGGGCAGTCAAATGCTTTACCGAGGAAACCCAGGAGGGCAGGCTGCTTGCCAAAGCCATCCGGAATCAGGTCTCCTTCATCAGCGCGCATACCAATTTTGATTCGGCTGTCGGAGGGCTGACGGACCTTCTATGTGACCGGTTGGGTCTTAAAAACAGCCGGGTACTCATGAAGCTAAGCGAATCCAGTCTGGAAGGCCATGGCCTGGGGCGTTACGGAGATCTGGAACAGCCTCTTTCCGCCGAGACGTTTTTGAACCTGCTTAAAGAACGGCTCAATGTTCCGGCAATGAGAACTGTGGGACAGCTCCCGCAGAAAATCACTCGGGTTGCGGTTTATAACGGTTCCTATGACAGGGCCATTTTGGGAGCCTTACGGCGTGTTCGTCCCAACGTGTTGGTGACGGGTGACTTAAAATACCACGATGCTCAAGAACTCAACATTAACGGGATATTTACGGTGGATGCCGGTCATCATGGCACCGAGAAGCTGTTTGTTGACGAGATGATCAAGCTTTTATATAAACGTTTTCCGGACCTTGAGACCATCGCCTTCGAGAGCCAGGATATTTTTAAGTTTTGCGATGCAACCTACCCAAGTCATGGGGTTTGACAGGCATTGGCCTTTTGTGATAGCATAAAATTAACTTTAAAATGAAAAGGCTTTGAAGGGGACATGCAAAACCGTCATGAGCGCTTAGAGAGGGAAGGACCAGAGGCTGAAAGTCGTCCCGCGTTAAAGGGTTTTGAACCGCCCCGGAGCTTGAAGGCAGAAATCTAAGTAAGCCTTTCACGTTCATGACGTTACAATGATTCTTAAGTGACAAGCTTTTTGCGTAAAAGCTTGTAATAAAGGTGGAACCGTGGGTATTAGCTCTCATCCTTTTTGTGGATGGGGGCTTTTTGTTGTTCTTCCGACATGGGCAGCATCCTCATGGTCAAGTCACCAGGGGCTTTGAAACCATGAACTCAACAGCAAGGGTGTCTACCATGAATTGGATTGAGACATTAATAAGTAAGAATATCGCACGTTTATGATAAAGGAGTGAACACCATGATAAGCATTCAATTGAAGGATGGAAGTGTAAAAACCTACGAAAAGGGCGTGACCATTCTGGAGGTGGCCAAGGATATCAGCGAGGGCCTTGCACGCGCAGCTGTTGCAGGTGAAGTCGACGGAAAGGTGAAGGATCTTCACACCCCCCTTACCGTGGACTGCAGCCTGAACCTGTTAACCTTCGACACAGAAGGCGGAAAGCACACCTACTGGCATACCACCTCCCATATCATGGCTCAGGCCGTCAAAAGACTCTTTCCCAATGTCAAGCTGGCCATTGGGCCTGCCATTGATAACGGGTTTTACTATGACTTTGACTCGGAAAAGACCTTTACACCGGATGATTTGAAGGCCATTGAAGACGAGATGCAAAAGATCATCAAGGAGGACCTCCCGTTGGCACGCTTTACGCTATCCCGTGAGGAAGCGTTGAAGCTTATGGAAACTGAGCCCTATAAGGTCGAGCTCATCCGGGATCTGCCCGAGGATGCTGAGCTCTCCTTCTACAAGCAAGGCGATTTTACAGACCTCTGCGCAGGGCCGCACCTTCCCTCCACAGGCCGTGTCAAGGCTGTAAAGCTCATGCAGCTTGCCGGTGCATACTGGAGAGGCAGCGAAAAGAACAGAATGCTCCAGAGAATCTATGGTATCTCCTTCCCGAAGAAGAGTGACCTGGATGATTACCTGTTTAAGCTGGAGGAGGCCAAAAAACGCGATCACAGAAAGCTTGGCCGTGAGCTGGATTTGTTTGATATTCTGGAAGAGGGCCCGGGCTTCCCGTTCTTCATGCCCAAGGGCATGGTGCTCAGAAACCAGCTCGAGGATTATTGGAGGCAGGAGCATCAAAAGCGCGGTTATCAGGAGGTTAAAACTCCTGTAATCCTAAACAAGGAGCTGTGGCTGCGTTCGGGGCATTGGGAAAACTACCGTGAAAACATGTATACGGTGGCCATTGATGAATCGGATTTCGCCATCAAGCCCATGAATTGCCCAGGCGGTATGCTGGTCTTCAAGAGGAAGCTCCACTCCTACCGGGATCTCCCCCAGAGGATGGGAGAGCTGGGGCTGGTTCACCGCCATGAGCTCTCAGGCGCGCTTCATGGCTTAATGCGCGTTCGGTGCTTTACTCAAGATGACGCCCATATTTTTATGACACCTGATCAGATTCAAGACGAGGTTATTGGCGTTATCGACCTCATCGACGATTTTTATAGTGTTTTCGGTTTCAAGTACCATGTTGAGCTTTCCACCCGTCCTGAAAAATCCATCGGGACCGATGAAATGTGGGAAAGAGCGACCACTGCACTTCAAGGCGCCTTGGATGCCAAAAAGATGCAGTACAAGATCAACGAGGGAGACGGCGCCTTCTACGGGCCCAAGATCGACTTCCATTTGGAGGACTCCATCGGACGCACCTGGCAGTGCGGCACCATCCAGCTGGATATGAACCTGCCCGAGCGCTTTGACCTTAGCTATATCGGGCCCGACGGCGAAAAGCACAGACCGGTCATGATCCACCGTGTAGTCTTTGGAAGCATTGAAAGGTTTATTGCCATCCTGACCGAGCATTTTGCAGGAGCCTTCCCTGTTTGGCTTTCACCGGTTCAGGTTAAAATCCTAACAATAGCTGAAAAACACTTAGCCTATGCCGAGGAGTGTAAGGCAAAGCTCCAGGTGCAAGGGGTCAGGGTTGAGCTTGATACAAGGAATGAGAAGATAGGCTATAAGATACGTGAGGCTCAGATGGAAAAGGTGCCTTACATGCTGATCATCGGCGATAAGGAAGTTGAAAACAGCCAGGTTGCCGTGAGATCACGCAGGGATGGAGATATAGGTGCCATGGACGCTGAGGACTTCCAGGCAAAAATTCTTGAAGAAATCAAGACACGTTCCCGGTAAAACGCTATAGAAGCAATACTCCAGGGATACATTCCCGCGAAAGATGTTTTTGGAAAGAAAAGGGTTTATCCCAATTCATAGAAAGGACTGTTGTTATGATTCAAATTAAGCTTAAAGATGGAAGCGTGAAGTCTTATGAAAAAGGCATCACCATTTTGGATGTGGCAAAGGATATCAGCGAGGGCCTTGCCCGTATTGCGGTTGCAGGGGAAGTGAATGGAAAGGTCAAGGATCTTAATACTCCCCTCAATGAAGACTGCACCTTAAATCTCCTAACCTTTGAATCCGAGGGAGGCAAGCATACCTACTGGCATACCACCTCCCACATTATGGCGCAGGCTGTAAGAAGACTTTTTCCCAATGTCAAGCTGGCTATAGGCCCTGCCATTGACAATGGCTTCTATTATGATTTTGACACAGAAAAGAACTTTACACCTGAGGATTTGAAGGCTATCGAAAATGAAATGGCAAAGATCATTAAGGAAGATCTCGCTATTGAGCGTTTTGCGCTATCTCGCGAAGAAGCCCTTAAGCTTATGGAGAATGAGCCTTATAAGTCAGAACTCATTCGTGAGCTTCCTGAGGATGCCGAGATTTCTTTCTACAAGCAGGGCGACTTTACAGACCTGTGTGCTGGCCCTCACCTGCCCTCCACAGGCCGCGTGAAGGCTGTCAAGCTCATGCAGCAGGCCGGTGCTTACTGGAGAGGCAACGAGAAGAACAAGATGCTCCAGAGAATCTACGGCATTGCCTTCCCCAAAAAAAATGAGCTCGACGAATACGTTACCCGCCTTGAGGAAGCCAAGAAGCGCGACCATAACAAGCTTGGCCGTGAATTAAGGCTGTTCACCACTGCCGAGGAAATCGGTCAGGGCCTGCCCTGTCTCTTATACACATCT
>JAOABT010000648.1 GCA_026418215.1 Clostridia bacterium
CGCTCGTCGGCAGCGTCAGATGTGTATAAGAGACAGCCTTATAACCGCCAACCTTCTCATTTTGGACGATTTGGGCACCGAACCAGGCAGTGACGCCCGCTATGCGGAGCTTTTAACGCTTCTGGAAATGCGGAAGGCACAGGCAAAGCTCCATCCTTCCCACACCATCATCTCATCGAACCTGGATCTCAAACGTCTTTTTCAGGAGTATAACGAACGCATCGCCTCCCGTATCGTAGGCGAGTTTGAAACCCTGCAGTTTGTCGGCGATGATATCCGCTTGATAAAAAAGATAGAGAATTCTGCTTTTTGTTGATTGGAGCCCTCTAAATAAGGTAAAATAATTTTATAAAAAGGGTGGATACTTGTCATCCTCATGGTTTCATGGATTATTTTACTTGAAGGGGGCACACTATGCAATCCAAGGGTTCCATTCGAAGTACAAACAAGGTTGTACTGACAATCAACATCATTCTGGATCTATGCCTTATCTTTGGGTATTTGGGCGAAGTCTTAAAAGGCCTCAAATCCCCCTCCTACTTCCTGATCTTCCTCGCCATAACCGTTATTCCCATGGCCATCGGCGTTTTTAGCTATTTTAAAGAAAAGGCCGGCAAAAACATCAAGTACATTACGCTGGTCGGCTACCTGATCCTCTATATCTTTGTCATGTTCACCTCTGATAGACAAATGGTCTACGTTTATTTCTTCCCCATCATCCTCATGTATTACCTTTACTTTGACCTTGGCATCATTGTATGGAGCTGTTCTATTATTTCTGTTGTCAATGTGGCTAAAATGGCCTACTTTATCCTGGTTCTAAAGCACAATTCACCGACCATGATGACGGACTACACCATACAGTTTGCAGCTGTTTTCCTGTTCAGCTATGCCCTTATTATCTCCACCAAGCTCTCCAACCGCTTCAATAAGGAAAATATGGATGGCATCAGCAGTGAGAAACAAAAGCAGGAGCAGATTCTGGCCGATGTCCTGAAAATTGCCACCATCATGGACAAAAACTCCCGCGATGTTCACACCATTGTCGGCGAACTGGCCTCAAGCAGCGAAATCATTTCCAATGCCGTCAACGAGATCAGCTGCGGCGTTGTTCAAACAGCCGAAAGCATTCAGAACCAGTCCAGCATGACCAAGAACATCCATGCGCTCATTATGGATGCCTCCCAGCTCTCCGATAAGATGGACAAGCTTTCTCACGACTCCTCGATGGCTTTGGAGGAAGGGACCACCCATGTGCGCGAGCTCAGCGACAAGGCTGTCACGGTCAGTGAAAAAAGCCAGTACGCTTATAACAAGATGCAGGAGCTTATGGAGAAAGCCCATGAGATCCAGAATATCACCGACATGATCACAGGCATCTCCGAGCAGACCAACATGCTGTCGCTCAACGCCTCCATCGAGGCTGCAAGAGCGGGCGAGAACGGCAGAGGCTTTGCCGTTGTGGCCGACGAAATTCGAAAGCTTGCCACCCAGAGCAAGGATAGCGCCTCGAGTATAGCCGAGATCCTTGAAGCTCTTGAAAAAAAGGCCTCCCGCGCATCCGATGCCGTTGCAACACTTAAGGAAATCAACGAACAGCAGACGGGCCTCATCATAAACACCAAACAGGTATTTGAGGGCCTGTCCGATAAAATGACACGCTTTAATGAGAACGTCGCCCTCGTTAACAAACGCATTGTCGATATCGTAGAATCCAACAACCGCATCATTGACAGCATCAACGAAATCTCGGCCCTCAGTGAGGAAGCAACCGCCAACGCCGAGGAAGCCGGGGCCATGACCACCTTGAGCAAGGAGAAATCCGTTCAGGCTCGTGTCCTGGTTAATGAGCTCATTGAGACCTCAACCAGCATGAACAAGTATTTGTAATAGAAAAGCACTTTCAGTTGCGACAGATAGAACCAGCGATGTCAAAAGGGTTGGCAATAGTATTAGTATAGCTTTAAAATCATCAGTTCTAGTGATGGCTAATAGCTGATTGCCAGCCGAAATTCGAATAATCAAATTATATGTTAAAGGTGGCTCCCGAACCCGGGAACCACCTTTTAAATTCTTTTGCTTTTATTAGTATTGCTTTAATGCGTGTTGGGTCTTGTACGTGTGCCCTACGATGGGGGCTTTGTCTGCCGGTGCAGGGATTTCGCTCCAGTCGGCAACAAAGCACCTTACGCAACATCGTTTTTCACCTGTGGAGAAGGTTTGACGTAGAAGTCCCTGCTCACGGGTCATTCCAGACTTTATCCCTATTGTCAACGTTTGAAGCAGTGCTTCGAAGTGTGTTGCCTCTTTTCGGGAAAAGCCCTGCGCCGACCTCCTGTAGCTTAAAGAAAGTTAAAAATCCGGCAAATGCCTAATCTAACCGGCCCACCCTCATTTCTCCGACATCTCGCTGAGCTTAAGGCTCATGTCATCTATCTCCTTGACCTTCCTAAGAAGGTCCTCCATGATCTGCTTCTGTACCGTGATTACAGAAAGGATCTCCTGGGATGTGGCTGAATGCTCCTGGAACACCGAGGATAAGCCTTCCAGCTTGGCCTGAATGTCGTTGAAGCGTTCCTGGGTGCCGCCGATAAGCACGGCCTCCTGGCTGAGCCCTTCATTGACCTCATTGACCGAATGGGAGATAAACTCAAACTTTTTATCAACGCTGGTGAGTTTTTCTTTTCCTATGGCAACAGCATGGGCACCGTCCTCCACAATATGGAGGGCTTGGTCTGTCGTGCTTTGTATGGCACAGGTTATATTCTGGATCTCCGTTACTGTTTTTGCAGACTGGTCAGCCAGCTTTCGGATTTCCTGGGCGACAACCGCAAAGCCCCTGCCGTTCTCCCCTGCCCTTGCAGCTTCAATGGAGGCATTTAACGAGAGCATGTTGGTTTGGTCGGAAATGCCGGTGATGGCACCAAGGAAGTTATCAATATCCTGCATTTTGTTTTTTAGGTCAAAAACCGTCTCTTGGACAGAATTCATAGCATCGAAAAGAACTTGCATCTGACGTGCCATTTCCTTGATTTCATGAACGCCGTCATTGACCTTCTGCGTCGTCTCACAGAATTCGGCCCCTATCTTGCGGGACAGTGCCGTTGCCTTTTCTAGCGAGCTATTGGATTCTACGGTATGCTCCGTTATGCTGACAACGGCATGGGTGCTGTTCTCAATACCGGAGCTGATCTGAGAGAAGGACTCCACGACGGTATCTGTGGTTAGCTTGGTCTGGTCGATGTCCTTCCGAAGCTGCGTGGTGCCACTAAACAAGATCGCAACAAGCTCCTTTATCCTTTTAAAGGTTTCATCCAGAATGGCTTTCTTTTGGGTAAGCTCTCTATGATTGTTGGCGGCTGTCTTAAACAGGCGATCAATGCCCATAGAGCCCGAAACCGCCGCAATGGTTACAAAGATGAAAGTAAAGTAGCGCACGCTATACTCCGATGAGGTTTCAAGCCTGATGCCTGGTATCAGCACCAGAAGCACAATATCGCTCGCTATGGCTGCGAGGCAGGTCATAACTGTTAAGATACGGTCATTATACAAAAGCGACAGAATAATACAGAAGTAAAGCATTGAAACAGTTTCGTGGGTTGGGGAAGAGATTCGGGCAACAACCACGATCAGAAGTGAACCAAAAGCCATTATATATTTGCTCAATGGCTTTGTTAACGTGAGTCTGACTAATAGGATATCAGCCGCCAGAATGAATAGTACAGCAGCCGCTGCCATGAAAGCAATCTCAAGGGTAAAGCCCTTGGAAGCCTTGCCCGACAAAACAGTCCCAAAGGTTCCCAGCAGCAGGACGACTACAAAAACCATGAGCGTCACCGAAGCCCGCCTATGGTTTTGTATCATATTAACAAAGTTCAGATTACCGGATTTCTCCGCTTCCCGTGTATCCACATTAAAAAAGCGCATATAACCCCACCTAAAGAAAAATCTATTTTTATTTATACCACAAGGGAGAGTAGCGAAAACATAAAATCGCTTATTAAGCCTTAAAAGAGATGATATGACTAAAAAACATACATACAGAAAGAAAACCGGGCTCATATGCACTTTACCAATAGGCAGCTTTTCCCATAGCTTAGCGCACTTTGCCCGGTTGTTTTGATTACATCGTGAGGACTCCGTCGGTGGAATTGATGATCATAAGCACCTGTTCCTCGGCTCCCGTATTGGCGTTGATATAAACCAGAAAATCCTTGTCATCAAGTCTTCCCACAAACTCGTAGCAGTAAAGCTCTTTACCGTAGTTGGTGGGTATCACCACAAGCCCGCGGGACTTGACATCCTGACCGCGGGTGACCTTGGCACGTGCCTGGGCCTCTGTGACCTTGGGCGTTCCAAGGTTTCTTGTGGTATGGCTCATATAATAGCCCCGGGCGTCAAAGCCGACGATCTCGCCATTATCTAGGGCTACCTTGACCTTGATAAGATCGGGGTACATGGTCACGCCGTTCTGTGAATAAGCAAAGTTGAGGGTGGCAATTCCTTCACTTTCAAAATAGTAGGTTTCCTTCATGTTGGGGTAGCCCCGGCTTGCCAGAAAATCCTTGCCTATTTGCTGGGCCTTTTTAATATCAAGGGTCGGTGCGCTCACCTGGCGGTTGAACAGGAACCAAATAACCTTGCCTCCCTGCATGGATACATCAGCTTCTGCAACGCTGTCGTCCTTGTTTCCCCTAAGCTCCAATTTGAAGTTATAGGTGTTGATTACGCCGTTTTTGTTGTCTGCCAGCTTCTGGATGTTCCTGACATTGGATTTGCCCAAAAAGACTGCTAAATTATTGGCGGCTTGATTCTCAGTGGCCAAATCCCCCGTAAGGCCAACAGCCTTCAAATTGTTCATATGCTCTGAGAAAGGTCCGTCATAGATTAAGGTTGGCATTTCCTGGAACGACTGGTCCAAGGTTTGGAAGGTTTTGGGCATTTCGGAGGAGTTTTGGTTCATGACCCGGTTGCCTTCCTGAGAAACGTTCTCCCATTTAAAATTGCCATTTGCAAGGTCCCCTTTAAGGTCGTTAAGGTTATCCTCGAGGGTAAGCGCAAACTTGTGAAGGTTCTCAATGGTTTTCATCTGATTATCATCAAGGTTGGTTCCGCGTGTATTCTGCTGGCTGATGGCCTGGGACAGGTCCGCCACCTGTGACAGAAAGCGGTTGGTATTTGAAAGGGCGCCTACCGATAAGGGAAGCTGTGAAAGGTTGGCCGTTGCCAGGTTGGCCTGATGCCAGACATCCCGGAAGGTCGCTGCCGCAAGCTGAGTCGATGAGGTCATTCTGGCCTTTTGAAGCATGATTTCGACATTCTGGACATATCCCGTCATTTCGTAGAAGGCTCTGTTATAGGCCGCATCAAGCTGTCTTCTTAAGAGGACGGCTCTCCGGTATTGATACGCCCCAAAAATCGTGGTGAGAAGCAGAATGAAGATAATCAGATTTTTGGCTTTATTCTTGGCCAGAGCTGTGTAAAAGGCTTTCATATTGTTTCTAAAATTCTTTTCCATAACGCATGCACCCCTCGTGTTTATTTTCCAAAGTTATGCTTTCCGATTTTAACCACAATTCTTCTCGACCAGATCCACTTGCTTGTAGCTGTTGCCGGATTCCAGTAATAAAGGCAGCCATAGGTGGGGTCCCATCCGTTCAAGGCATCCTGTGCCGCTTTTACGACTGTTGAGCCTGGGTCTATGGGTACATTGATCTGGCCGTCGCTCACGGCTGTAAACGCCCCAGGCTGGTAGATGACGCCGGCAATGGAATTCGGAAAATCAGGGGAATCCACACGGTTTAAAATGACCGCGCCCACTGCCACCTGACCCTCATAGGGCTCTCCCCTTGCCTCGCCGTTAATAGCCCTAGCCAGAAGCTGAACATTGCTGATTCTTCCTGAAGCCTCTCCGAAGCTGTCTTGAGGCCATAATGAAAATGAAAAAGCAATCAAAAGCGCATAGACAATCAGAAAATTCTTTCTTTCCCTTTTCATGGAGCTTGTCACCTCATTGGGTTATTCTTTCAAAAAAGGGTTTTGATTATGCTTTTGAGCACATGAAAAAAGCGCCCGAAAAATGTGGGCGCCTGAAGGGTTGATACTATATAAGAAGTCTTGAAGTGATCTGGGATGGCTGTTGCTCAAGAGTACCAGAATTCTTATACGGAGCTTAGAAGTTAAAGAACCCGCCGACACCATGCCCCTGCTCACGGCGATTAAAGCTGGCCGCTCCAATTCGGTCTGCGAGCCTTGAAAGCGGCAGGGTTTGAAGGTAAACGGTTCCGGGGCCCCTTACGGTTGCGAAGAACAGGCCCTCACCGCCGAAAAGCACATTTTTGAAGCCGCCGACAAACTGAATGTCATAATCAATGCTTTGTGAGAAGCCTACGAGACAGCCCGTATCCACTCTGAGCATTTCTCCCGGGGCCAAGTCTCTGCGGAGGATGGTGCCTCCGGCATGCACAAAGGCAAGCCCGTCACCCTGAAGACGCTGAAGAATAAAGCCTTCACCGCCGAATACCCCCGCGCCGAGCTTTCTTGTAAAAGCCACATTGATATCAACGCCTGCGGCACTACTCAGGAA
>JAOABT010000659.1 GCA_026418215.1 Clostridia bacterium
CTCGTCGGCAGCGTCAGATGTGTATAAGAGACAGGCACAGGCCTAGGCCTTGACAAGTATTTGGATGTTTACCGTCAGGATTTGTTGAACCTTAAAGGCCTCATAAGCTTAATAGAAACCGGGTCGTCCGCCGTATTTGACGGAGACGGAAATGGAAGAGAGCTTGATGGCCTAACCGGTGAAGCATTAATAGGTGAGGGAAGAACCAAGAAACTCCAGACTTCCGGGAACGATGACCTTATCCATGAGTCCGAGTCAGTCAGCGATCAATCAGTGAATGCACCGGTGTGTGATAACACTCTGCCGCATAGTCAATCAGGGGATTCCATCTGGGATCGCCTTTATATCCTGCTTCAAGGCTTTGAGTTTGCATCACTGCCCCGTTGTGCCAAAGAGGTCGACAAGGACCGGCAGGAGCTTGTCAAAAAGATGCGGGACGAGGTCAAGGCTAAAATCAAAAAGCTCAGGGAGCGCTTTATCCCGAACAGCTCGGCCTCAATTCTAGCCGACCTTCATGCCGTCTATCCCAAAATGAAGTGCCTGGCTGATTTAGTTTCGGAGCTTAGCAAGCGTTATGCAGAAAAAAAGAACCGAAAGTCAGTGGTGGATTTTAACGACCTGGAGCATTTTTGCCTTGAGGTTCTGTCAGAGACCGACGAAAAGGGAGAAATCAGGCCCTCGTCCATAGCGCGCCATTATCAGGAAAAATTCACTGAGATATTGGTTGACGAATATCAGGACAGCAATCTCGTACAAGAGATGATGATCAGCCTGATTTCTAGGGTTCATACCGATAAGCCCAATATCTTCATGGTTGGAGATGTCAAGCAAAGCATCTATCGCTTCCGGCAGGCAAGGCCTGAGCTGTTTCTGCAAAAATACAATACCTATTCTTCTGAAACAGGAAAGCCCTATAGGAAAATACTTCTTTTCAAGAACTTTAGAAGCCGGAAAGAAGTGGTGGAGTCCGTCAACTTCCTCTTCAAGCAGATCATGTCGGTGCACGCAGGCGAGCTGGACTACACCGACGAGGAAGCGCTTAATCCCGGTGCCAGCTTCCCCGGAGCCGATGACAGCCATGTCGTTCTAGGCGGTGAGACCGAGCTGCATCTTATACAGACGGAAGGTGCTCCGGAGCAAGCCGCTGACAGTGAGAGCGAAGAACAGAACGATTCGGGTGAGGAGCAGGAGGAAGAGATACTGGATAATATCCAAAGCGAGGCCCGGCTTGTGGCCCAAAGGATTTCAAAGCTTATGGAGCCGGAAACTAGTGGCAGGGAATTCCAGGTTTACGACAAAAGCCGCAAATCTTACCGAAAGGTAGAATTCAAGGACATTGTCATTCTCCTCAGGACGACTAAGAATTGGTCTGAGGTCTTTGTCGAGGAGCTGGCGCTGATGGGCATTCCTGCCTTTGCCGACACGGGAAGCGGCTTTTTCAAGACCGTCGAGGCCCAGGTCGTATTATCCTTGCTTCAGATCATCGATAACCCCTTACAGGACATCCCTTTGCTGTCGGTGTTAAGGTCCCCTATTTTCTCCTTTACCACTGGCGAACTCGCTGACATACGCCTGTCAGAGCGGAAGGGCGCGCTTTATGAAGGTCTTGTCAAGCTGGCAGAAGGGGAGAG
This sequence comes from Clostridia bacterium, assembly GCA_026418215.1. Classification (GTDB taxonomy): domain Bacteria; phylum Bacillota; class Clostridia; order DSM-8532; family DSM-8532; genus DTU059. Next base: position 1,632 of record JAOABT010000659.1, read on the forward strand.
TGACACTTCCCGAAAGGCTGCTGCCTTTTTGCAGCGTCTTCAAAGATGGCGTGAAATGTCTTTTTATCTTTCCACCGACCAGCTCATCTGGCTGCTTTACGATGAGACAGGCTATTATGGCATGGTAGGCGCCATGCCCCAGGGTGAGCAGCGTCAGGCCAACTTGAGAATCCTTTTCGAGCGGGCAAGGCAGTTTGAGGAGACCAGCTATAAGGGCCTTTTCAACTTTATTAACTTTATTGACAAGCTCAAGGGCAGCAGGGGCGACATGGGAAGCGCCAAAATACTCAGTGAGAACGATAATGTCGTACGCATTATGAGTATTCATAAGAGCAAGGGCTTGGAGTTTCCGGTTGTCTTTCTTTCGGGCTGCGGTAAAAAGTTCAACCTGCAGGATATGAATAAGAGCATCCTCCTACATCAGGATTTGGGCTTTGGTCCCGACGTCGTAGACCACAGATTGCGACTGTCGTGGCCTTCGGCCGCCAAGCAGGCCATACGAGAAAAGGTGAAGGCTGAAACCCTTTCTGAGGAAATGCGTATTCTCTATGTGGCGCTTACCAGAGCCAGAGAAAAGCTTATCATAACGGGAGCCGTAAACAATCTTGGCAAAGCGCTTTCGAAATGGTTTTCCTCGGCAAGCGTGAAAGGAGATAAGCTTCCAAGCTATGAGATGCTCAAGGGGAGTAACTACCTTGATTGGATAGGGCCGTCCCTGATACGCCATAGTGTTTGCTCGGACCTCCGAAGCAGCGCTCCCATAGGGTCAGAGTTTAGGGGAAGCCTTGTGGAGGATGCCTCCCAATGGCGCGTGCAGCTGTGGAATAAAGGGGATGTCTTCATGAGCAGGCTTTCTGAAGAAAGCGGCGAAGTGGATTTTCTTAAGTGGCTGGAAAGCCTTGCATTTACCCATAGCTCACCCGGTGACAAGCCTCATCAATGCAGATTGGATGATGCTGGCAATCCGTCATTCATGGAAAAGGCGGGTGATTCGTCTGCCACGGAAAAAGCCGGACGTGTACCTGCCCAAGATAAAGCCGATCATGTGCTTGACATGAATGAAGCTGGTCATGCACCTTACGCTGATGAAGCTGTGAATCAGGCCTGTTCCAGCCTTTACGAGGAAATCGACAAGAGGCTCACCTGGACTTACCCCTTCATCAAAAGCTCACAGATACCGGCAAAGGTTTCGGTAACCGAGCTTAAGCGCCGGTTCAACACCCAACAGGATGACGAAAGCGGCACGCTGGCTTCAGAGCTTCCGACCCTTATTAAGAAGCCTCTGTTCCTTGAGGAGAAGAAGGGCTTGAATGCTGCCGAGAAGGGGACCATCCTCCACTTCATCATGCAGCACCTCGATCTTGCCAAGATAAAGGCTTTTACTCAGGCAGCGCCTGCAGCCAGGGCCCTAAACCAGCAAATCTCCTTATTTGATATGGAGGCCCCTGGACAAGCCTTATGGCACGAGATTGAGACTCAAATTGACAGAATGGTGGCAAAGGATTTACTTACCAGACAGCAGGCTGAAATCGTAGATATTACGAAGATTGAAAGGTTTTTTGATTCTGGGCTTGGCAGGCGCATGCTGGCCTCCGAAGGCATTTTCAGAGAAATACCGTTTAACATGCAGATTCCTTGCAGTGAGATTTATCCCGATAAGACGGATGAGGGCTGTACCGATGAGAAGGTCATTCTCCAGGGTGTCATTGACTCCTTTTTTGAGGAGCCGGACGGTTTGGTGCTTGTGGATTACAAGACTGATTACATTCCTGAGGGCAAGGAGGATACTATAAAAGAACGTTACAGCCTTCAGCTTGCCTATTATGGCCGGGCCTTGGCAATGCTCACAGGGAAAAGGGTTAAGGCAAGCTACATCTACCTTTTCCATAATGGTAAAGCTATTGCATTATAGATTGTCAGCCAGTGAGCCCCATGGCATAGGGATTTTATCTATGAACTTACACGCATGAGACGTAACCCAAACTTCTTGAATCGGCTATGGCTTTTCATTTAGAGATATATTCCAGGGAGGTCAGCATGAAGGCTTCAGAACTTCTGACTTATTGCCTTTCCAAAGAGGGGGCACAGCTCGAGCATCCCTTCGGGCCCATTCCCTCAGTCATAAAGGTGAACGGGAAAATCTTTGCAGAGGTTTACTCAAGAGAAACAGATCCTCAGGTTACGCTGAAATGCGAGCCTTTTCTGGCTGAGCTTCTGCGTGAGAAGTACACCGGCCTCGTCATGCCGGGCTACCATGTCATCAACCGTAACAAGCCCTACTGGAATACGGTTAAGCTTGATCAGGACGAAATAAGCGATACAGAGCTATTAGAAATGGTTGACCATTCCTATAAAGAGGTTATGAAGAAGCAAAAGGCTAGATCAAAGAAGGATTTGTGGATGGGACCTTGACATGGGAAAAGATAGCAAAAGCCGGTCATCGGCGCCATAAAATAGAGGACGGAGCCCATTCGGGCTCCTAATGACTCAGGCCGTGACTTTAAAAGAATTGCTTGTGGCATGCGGAAAGTGTGTTAAGATAGAAAAGACAGCATTCTTGAAATAGAGACCCGTGACATCTCTCAGGGTATAACCCCAGGACGGCTGTGGGTGAGAAGTACAGCTTCTCCATAAGAAGCAGGGAAGAGTATGAGAGAGCTAAAATAATGAATTACAGGTAGACCATCAGAGAAATAGAAAGGGGACATCCATGTTCTTCAAGATTATAGGTATGGTGGCTGCGGTTTTAACCACAGCTTCTTTTTTGCCTCAGGCAGCTAAAACAATTAAAACCAGAGATACCGCCGGTATTTCCTTCGGTATGTACCTTATGTTCACGGTCGGTGTACTTTTATGGTTCTTCTATGGCGTAAACATGGGAGACCTTGCCATTATCACTTCAAACGCCATTACCTTTATACTTGCCTGCATCATTCTTGTTAACAAGCGAAAAAATATGAAAGAGAAGAACGAAAAGTAAGGAGCCAAGCAAGGAGCGTATGCCTACTAAAAGGCCTTTACGCCCCTTGCTTTTATTTCCAGAGAAAATATTGCTCTTTCTTAGATAAACGCTGGAAATGCTGGCCCAGGGTATAAAGTCTCCGAAATCCAAAGGTTAGGGTTATGTTCCGAAAGACAAGCATCATATCTATAGGTAGGGTGCTTTTTCTTTGCCCAGAGTCTCTTAAGAAAACATGCTCTTTATGGAAGGGTTATGAAATGATAGAATAGGAGCCATATGGAAGAAAAACGGAGGATAACCCATGAGTAAAAAAGGGCTGTTTGCAGTCATATCTATTTTGGTCGCGTCCCTGTTTCCCGATCTTCTGCTGCTTTTCATAACAGGGTCAACCCCGTCCTGGCTTGTTTTCTTAAAAGTTATCCTATTGGCAGGCCTTTTAGTTGTTTTTCGCTTACAGAAGGAATGGGCTGGACTCATTAAATTATGCGGCCTACTCATTACCATTCCTGTCTCTTATACACAT